>CP144768.1:0-127305 GCA_036689225.1 Candidatus Stammera capleta
GGAAAATGATTTTAAATAAATATTTTATATATAAACCTAAATATATAATATTTATTTTTGATTATAATAGAGATAATTTTAGAAAAAAAATTTATAATAAATATAAAATAAATCGTAAATCTATTTCATTAAATTTATTAAATTATATAAATTTAATAAAAAATAAATTAAATATTTGAGGTATAAAATATTATACTATACCAAATGTAGAGGGAGATGATGTAATAGGAACTTTAGTAAAAAAATTCTTAAATAGTAAATATTATAAAATATATATATTATCTTATGATAAAGATTTGTTACAATTAGTAAAAAAAAATATATATGTTTTAGTAAAAAAAAATTTATTATTTGATAAAAATAAAATATTTAAAAAATATGGAATATATCCAAATTTATTTAAAGATATGTTAATATTATGCGGAGATAAAAGCGATAATATACCAGGAATAAAAGGTATAGGTATAAAAACTGCTTCTTTATTATTAAAAAATATAGGAAATATTAAAAATATTTATAAAAATTTAAATAAAATTAAAAAATTGAAGATTAAAAATTATTTAAATATAATAAAAAATTTAAAATTTAATCATAATAATATTATTATTTGAAATAATCTAATATCTTTAAAAACTAATTTAAATATTAAGTTTAAATTAAAAAATTTTTTAATAAATCTTAAATTATTAAGAAATATTTTATATAAAATTAATTTATTAAAAATATAATTTTATATTTATTAATTATTTTAATTTTATTTTTTTAAAATAAAATTTTATTAATTAATTTTAAATTATTAAATATATTTTTATTAAAATATTTTAAATTTTATTAAATATTAATTAAATTTATTTTATATAATTTATTATAAAAAATAATAATTTAATATATATAATTAATTATAAATTTTTTAAAAAATAAATTTTTTTATATATATAAAAATATATTTTATATAAAATATCTATAAATATTATATTTATTATTTTATTAATATATAAATTTAATATATTAATATAATAATTTATAATATAAAATGTTAAAAAAAAAAAATTAAAATAAATTTATTAAATAATTTTCATATTAAATTTATTACAAAATTTATTAAAAAAAAATCTAAAAAATTTAGTTATAATATAGAAATAAAATTAAATAATAAAATTATAAATGAAAAAATTCATTAAAAATTTAAATTTTAGAAATTTAATATGAAAATATAATTATTATTACTAAAAATAATAATGAATTTAAAGTATTAAACTATTTATATAATTTTATTGATTTATTAAAATTAATAATTATATATCTTTATATATTAATATATATAATTTAAATTTTATAAAAAATTTTATTTATTTTTTTAAATTATTTTTTTATAATTTATTAAGGTATATTTTTTATGATGATAATTAAAGGTAAAATTATATCAAAAGGTTATTCTTTTGGTAAAGCTTTTATTTTAAATAATGAAGAAATTCATATTAATAAAAATAAAATTAAAAATAAAAATATTAAATTTGAAATACTACGTTTTTTAAAAATTTATAAAAAAACTATTTATCAATTTAATAAAATAATATCTTCTTTATCTGACAAAAATAAAAAAATATTATTTGAAGGATATATTATGATTCTTGAAGAAGATGATTTTAAAAAAGATATAATTTATTTAATTAAAAATAAAAATATTTATTCTGATACTGCTATAAATTTAGTGATTAAAAAATATATAAATAGTTTAAATAAAATAAAAAATAAATATATAAAAGAAAGAATTAATGATCTTTTAGATATAAAAAAAAGATTATTATATAATTTATATAATGTAAAATTTATAAATTTTAATTTTTTAAATTATATAAAAAATAATATAATAATTATAAGTAAAGATATTTTCCCTTCTCAAATTATTCAATTTAATTTAAAAAAAATAGTAGGTTTTGCTATAGAATTAGGTAGTTTATCTTCTCATATTTCAATAATAGCTAAATTATTAAAATTAACAGGAATTATTAAAGTTAAAAATATAACTAAAATTATTTATAATAATGATTATATAATTATTGATGGTATTAAAGGTAAAATTTATGTTAATCCTAATAAAAATAAAATATTATATTTTAAAAAAAAAAATAATATTTATTTAAAAAGAAAAAATTATTAATAATATAAATAAATTATCAGTTATATCAAAAGATAATTATAAAATAAAATCATTATTAAATATTAGTAATAATGAAAATATAAATAATATTTTAAAATATGATTTTAAAAAATAAATTTATGTTATACTAAATTTTTATTTATGAATAAAAATTTTTCTTTATCTAAAAAAGAACAATTTAAATTTTATAAAAAATTGTAAAATTTATGAATAATAAAATAATTATTATAAAAACTATAATTTAAAAGAAAATAAATTTTTATTATATATAAAATTTTATAAAGAAAATAATTTTATTTTAGAATTAAATTTATTAAAATAATATAAATATATTTTATATTTAAATAAGAATTATTTTAATAATTTCTATATATAAAAATATTAGAATAATATTATTTATGATAATTTATATTTTTAAATTAATAAATTTAATAAAATTAAAAAAAATAAAATATTTTTTAATAATAATATTAAAATAAAAATTATAATTAAATTTTTTTTTGTTATTTTTTTTTAAGTATTTGTCTAAAAAAAATTAGATTTTTTTTTTAATATTAGAATAAATAATTTAATTTAATATATTTTAAGAATAGATAAAAATAATATTAATATATTATATTTATATAAACTTTTATATTATTTAATTATAAATATAATTAAATATTATATAAATTCTATATAAATAATAAAAAATATATAAAAATATATAGAAAATTAAATTTTAATAAAAAAAGTTATATATTTTTATTAATAAATTTAGGATTAAATAAATTAAATATAAATTTTAATTTTATATTTATAATAAAAAATAAAATTAGAAATCAGAAATTTTTATTTTAAAGATTATAAAAAAAATATAAAATAAAATTTTAAATCAAAATAATATATAAAAATATTAAATTTATATTAAATACATTATTTTTTTTTTATTTGCCCAGAGGCGGAATCGAACCACCGACACGAGGATTTTCAGTCCTCTGCTCTACCTACTGAGCTATCTGGGCTTTTATTTTAAAAAAAATTATTTTTTTTTAATTATACTTTTCATTCAATTTAAATATTTATTATTTAAATTTTTAATTTTAAAAATTAAAATTTCAGGAATTTTATATGGATGATTTTTTTCAATTATATTAATAATTTTATTTTTAAGATATAAAAAAGATTTTATTATTATTTTTATTTCTTTATTTTTATTAATTTTATTATTTCAATAATAATATGATTTTATATTATTTATTGTATTAATACAACAAGAAAATTTTTTATCTAATATTTTTTTTATAATTAAATTTAATATATTTTTATTTTTTGGTATATTAAAAACAATAATAATTGGTTTATTTTTTTTTTTCATATTATATATATTATATTTATAATAAATTATTATAATTATATTTAATATAATTATTTATGTCAATTTTTTTTATTTTTTTGTCTTGAAAGTTTTTTTTTAGTCCCAATAATTATTTATTAGTATTATATAAATAATATTAAATTTAATTATTTTATAATAATAAAAATTAATAGGAGTTTTTAATGAAAATTCGTCCATTACATGATCGTATTATAGTAAAACGTAAAAATGTTGAATCTAAATCATCTGGTGGTATAGTACTTACAGGATCAGCTGCTGGTAAATCTACTAGAGGTAAAGTAATAGCTGTTGGTAAAGGTCGTATACTTGATAATGGTAATATTAAAAAACTTGATATAAAAGTTGGTGATATAGTTATATTTAATGATGGTTATGGTATAAAATCTGAAAAAATAGATAATCAAGAAGTTTTAATTATGTCTGAAAGTGATGTTTTAGCTATTATTGATTAATATTAAATTTTAAAATTAAGGAATATTTATGTCAGCTAAAGATGTAAAATTTGGTAATGATGCTAGAGTAAAAATTTTACGTGGAGTAAATATTTTAGCAGATGCAGTAAAAGTTACATTAGGTCCTAAAGGACGTAATGTAGTTTTAGATAAATCTTTTGGTGCTCCTTCTATTACTAAAGATGGAGTTTCAGTTGCAAGAGAAATAGAATTAGATGATAAGTTTGAAAATATGGGTGCTCAAATGGTTAAAGAAGTAGCTTCTAAATCTAATGATGTTGCAGGTGATGGAACTACTACTGCTACTGTTTTAGCACAATCTATAGTTAATGAAGGTTTAAAAGCAGTTGCGGCTGGTATGAATCCTATGGATTTAAAAAGAGGTATAGATAAAGCTGTAAATTCTGCTGTTATTGAATTAAAAAAAATATCTGTTCCTTGTTCTGATTCTAAATCTATTGCTCAAGTTGGTACTATTTCTGCTAATGCAGACGAAACAGTTGGTAATTTAATAGCTCAAGCTATGGAAAAAGTTGGTAAAGAAGGAGTTATAACTGTTGAAGAAGGTACTGGTTTGCAAGATGAGTTAGATGTAGTTGAAGGTATGCAATTTGATAGAGGTTATTTATCTCCTTATTTTATAAATAAAAATGATTCTGGTATTGTAGAATTAGATAATCCATATATTTTATTAGTTGAAAAAAAAATTTCTAATATTCGTGAAATGTTACCTATATTAGAATCAGTTGCTAAATCTAATAAACCTTTATTAATAATTGCTGAAGATATTGAAGGTGAAGCTTTAGCTACTTTAGTAGTTAATAATATGAGAGGTATTGTTAAAGTATCTGCTGTTAAATCTCCTGGATTTGGTGATCGTCGTAAATCTATGTTACAAGATATAGCAATATTAACTGGAGGAACAGTAATATCTGAAGAAATTGGTATGGAATTAGATAAAACTAATATTAATGATTTAGGTAATTGTAAAAAAATAATTATTAATAAAGATACTACTACTATAATAGATGGTTCTGGATGTCAAAAAGAAATATCAAAAAGAATTAGTAATATTCGTCAACAAATAGATGAATCTACTTCTGATTATGATAAAGAAAAATTACAAGAAAGAGTTGCTAAATTAGCTGGTGGTGTTGCTGTATTAAAAGTAGGTGCTGCTACAGAAGTAGAAATGAAAGAAAAAAAATCTAGAGTAGAAGATGCTTTACATGCTACTAGAGCTGCTGTAGAAGAAGGTGTAGTTCCTGGTGGTGGAGTAGCTTTAGTAAGAGTTGCTGAAAGATTAAATAATCTAACTGCTCAAAATGAAGATCAAAATATGGGTATTAGAGTTGCTTTAAGAGCAATGGAATCTCCTTTACGTCAAATAGTATGTAATACTGGTGATGAACCTTCAGTTGTAACTAATAATGTTAAAGCTGGTAGTGGTAATTATGGATATAATGCTGCTATAGAAAAATATGGTGATATGATTGATATGGGTATTTTAGATCCTACTAAAGTTACTCGTTCTGCTTTACAATATGCTGCTTCTGTTGCTGGATTAATGGTTACTACAGAATGTATGATTACTGATTTACCTAAAGATGATAATAAAACAGATTTAAGTGGTCCAAATACTCCTATGAATGGAGGAAATGGAATGGGTGGAATGGGTGGAATGATGTAAATTAATTTTTATTTTTTTGTTTTAATTATTTTATATTTTAATATGAAATTAAAATATTAAAGTCCTTTATTGGACTTTAATATTTTATTTATTTTATTTTTATATTAAATAAGTTATAATATTTTTATGTTAAAATTAAAAAAAATAATTAATAATTATAAAAAAAATAAAAATAATGTTGGTTCTATTAAATTTCAAATATTATTATTAAGTTTACGTATTAATAATTTAAAAAAACATATATCTATTTTTAAAAAAGATTTTCATAATAGATTAGGATTATTAAAATTAATATTTCGTCGTCGTAAACTTTTAAAATATATTAAATTAAATAATTTATGTGAATATAATTTTATTATTAAAATATTAAAGTTACGTTATTAATTTTATATTTTAAAATATTTTATTTAAAGGAATTCATTTTGTTTAAAAATAATGTTTTAAATTTTAATTATGGAAGAAATATAATTAAATTAGAAAATGGTTACATAGCTCGTCAATGTAATTCATCAATTATAGCAAGTATGGATGATACTGTTGTAATTGTTACTTTAGTTTGTAATGATGAAATTGAAAATGATCAAAAATTTTTACCTTTAACTGTTAATTATCAAGAAAAGTTTTATTCTGTAGGTAAAATTCCTGGAAGTTTTTTTAGGAGAGAAGGAAGACCTAGTGATGTTGAAATAATTACTTCTAGATTAATTGATAGATCTATACGTCCATTATTTGGTAAAAATTTTTTTAGTAATATTCAAATAGTTATTAATGTTATTTCAGTTAATCCTCAAATTAGTACAGATATTATATCTATAATAGCTGTTTCTGCTGTATTAAAAATTTCAGGTATAGATAATATTGAATCTTTAGGAGTAGCTAGAGTTGGTTTTATTAATAATAAATATATATTAAATCCAATTTTAAATGAAATAATAATAAGTAAATTAAATTTAATAGTTGTAGGAAGTAATGAAAATATTTTTATGATAGATTGTTCTTGTAAAAATATAAATGAAAAATATATTATTGATGGTATAAATTTTGCATATGATAATTTTAAAAAATTAATTTTTAATATTAATAGATTTTCTTTAATATGTAATAAAAAAAAAATATATAATAATATTAATAATTTTTGTTATAATAAAATTTTTTCTAATAATTTAAATAATTATATATATGACTATTGTTTTAAAAAAATTAAATTAATATATTTAGAAAAATATAATAAAAAAAATAGAATAAAATTATTAGAAAATATAAAAAAAAAAATATTAAAAAAATTAGTTAATAATGATGAAAATTTTTATGAATATTTTGTTATAAATAAAATTAATGAAATTGAAAAAAAAATTTTAATAGATAATTTAATTAATAATAATATTCGTATAGATGGTAGAAAAGAAAATGATATTAGAAAAATAGATATTAAAGTAGGTTTTTTACCTAAAAGAGTTCATGGATCTTCTCTTTTTACTAGAGGAGAAACTCAAGCTTTAGTAACAGTTACTTTAGGTACTTCAAAAGATGCTCAAAGTTTTGATGATATATTTTTAGGTGAACGTATAGATAATTTTATTTTTCATTATAATTTTCCTCCCTATTCTGTAGGAGAAATAGGAAATATAGGTATTCCTAAACGTAGAGAAATAGGTCATGGTTATTTAGCTAAAAAAGGTATAATTCCTATATTACCTAATATAAAAAAATTTCCATATACTATACGTATAGTTTCTGATATTATGGAATCTAATGGTTCTTCTTCTATGGCTTCTGTATGTGGTGCCTCTTTAGCTTTAATGGATGCAGGTGTTCCTATAAAATATCATGTTGCTGGTATAGCTATGGGATTAATAAAAACTAATAAAAAAAATTTTATTCTTTCAGATATAATTGGTGATGAAGATAGATTAGGTGATATGGATTTTAAAATAATTGGTACTTATAAAGGTATTACTGCATTACAAATGGATATGAAAATTAAATGTATTAATATAAATGATATTATTGAATCTTTTGAAAAATCTAATAATTCTAGATTATATATTTTAAATAAAATGGATGATAAAATTAAATTTTCTAGGTCTTATTTATCTCCTTATTGTCCTAAAATATATAAATTTAAAATTAATATAGATAAAATTAGAAAAGTTATTGGTAAAGGTGGTAATGTTATAAAGTCTCTTACTCAAAAAAATAATTGTTTAATTGAAATTAATGATGATGGTTTAATTAATATAATATCTAATAATAAAATTAATGCAATTAATGCTATAAATGATATTAAAAAAATTATTGGTTTTGTAATAAAAAAAGGTTCTATATATTTAGCTAAGATTATTAAAATAGTTAATTTTGGTTTATTTGTTAGTATTTCTAGAGAAAAAGAAAGTTTAATTCATATTTCTAGAATATATAATAATAAAAAAGTTGATAATATTTTTAATTATTTTAAGATTGGTCAATATATATATGTAAAAGTTATTAATATAGATATTAATGGTAAATTAAAATTAAATATTGAAAATGAATATAAAATAAATAAATAAATATGAATGTAAATATTAATTATAATAATTTTTTAAATTTTAATTTAAATAATAAATTATTAAAAGTTATAAAAGAAATTGGTTATAGTAAACCTACTGTTATTCAAAAAAAATGTATACCTTTATTATTAAAAGGACATGATATATTAGGTATTGCTAAAACTGGTAGTGGTAAAACTGCAGCTTATATTTTACCTATTTTAAATTATATAAATATTATTTTTTTTGAATGTTTAGTATTAGTTCCTACTAGAGAATTAGCTATACAAATTAGAGATAATTTTATTATGTTTTCTAAATATATGAAAATTAATATTTTATCTTTATA
This sequence comes from Candidatus Stammera capleta, assembly GCA_036689225.1. Classification (GTDB taxonomy): domain Bacteria; phylum Pseudomonadota; class Gammaproteobacteria; order Enterobacterales; family Enterobacteriaceae; genus Stammera; species Stammera capleta_AH. Next base: position 8,559 of record CP144768.1, read on the forward strand.
TGGTGGACAAAAATATAGTATTCAATTATATAATTTAAAAAAAAAACCTAATATAATTATTGCTACTCCTGGTAGATTAATTGATTATATAAAACGTAAATTATTAAATTTTAATAATATTAAATTTGTTGTTTTAGATGAAGTTGATGAAATGTTTTGTAAAGGATTTATTAATGATATGAAATTTATTTTATCTAATATTAAAAAAAAATTTCAAATTGCATTATTTTCAGCAACTATATGTAATAATATAAAAAATATTATTAAAAAATTTATGTTATTTCCTAAAGAAATTAATTTATCAATAAATAATAAAAAAAATAATATACCTAAAAATATTAAACAATATTATTGTTTATTTTATTTATATAAAGATAAGATTAATTTTTTAATGAATTTTTTAGAAATTGAAAAATTTAAAGCTACTATAATTTTTGTAAAAACTAAAAGTTATACTTTAAAATTATCTAATTTTTTAGAAAAAAATGGATATAATTGTTCTGCTTTAAATGGAGATATGAATCAAAATTTAAGAGAAAAAAATATAAATGATTTACGTAAAGGTAATATATCTATATTAATTGCTACTGATATTGCTTCTAGAGGATTAGATATTAGTAATGTTGATTTAATAATTAATTATGATTTACCTATGGATTTTAAATGTTATATACATCGTATAGGTAGAACTGGTCGTGCTAATAATATTGGAAAAACTATTTTATTTATACAAAAAAAAGATAAAAAAAATTTATATTTTTTACAAAAAAAATTAAATATTAAAATAAATAGAATTTATCCTCCAAATAAAAAAATAATTTTAAATAAAAGAATTGATAAAATTATTAATAATATAAAATATTATATTAAAGAAAATAATATTAGTAATAATTTATTTAATAAAATATTATTTTTAATATTAAAAAAATATAATATTAATAATAAAGATTTAAATTTAATTTTATTAAATATATTATATAATAATTTATTTTTAAATAAAAAATTTTTATAGGTGATAATGGAATTGAACCATTGACTTTCTCCTTGTAAAAGAGACACTCTACCACTGAGTTAATCACCTTTATTATATTATGGAGTTGGCGGGATTCGAACCCGCGTCCAAAATAACTAATTTTATTGATAGTACATGTTTATTTTGTTTTATTTTTTTTAATTATTTAAAACAAAAAAAATAAATAATTAAATTAGTCTATAAATAATTTATTATAGATATAGACACTCTATAATATTTCTCTTTTATAATGACATTTTTTATATAAAGAAAGAGACAAAATATAACATAAAAAACGGCTTATACAGTTTTTTAGGCTGCTAAAGCATAATTGTTGTTATTTACAACTATTATTTACGGTTTTTAACGCGGCCTACCGTTACCTCGACATGATCAATTAAAATTTGTATATTTTGTCAAATCCAAAACAACCCCTATTTTTATTTTATATTTTAAAATTATATATATATTTTTTTTAAAAATCAATATTATTTTTTTTTTTTCATCTTTTATTTTTAATATCTTTTTTTTTATTATATTTTTTTTTACCTTTAGCTAATCCTATAATTATTTTAAATCATATTTTTTTTAATTGTATCATTATTGGTACTAATGTATATCCTTTATTTTTCGTTTGATAATATAGATATTGTATTTCTTTTTTTTTTAATAATATTTTAATATTTCTATTTTTGTTTTTTTTATTAAATATATTTTTTTTATAATTATTTATATTATAATTAGTTAAATATATAAATTTTTTGTTTTCTATTTTTATATAACTATTTTTTATATCTATTTCTTTTTTTTTTATTAATTTTACTTCTCATCCTTTTAAAATTATTCCTGCAATAATTTTTTTTTTAATATTATAATTTAAATATATTTTTTTATTTATTATTTTAATTTTTTTTTTTTTTTTCATTTTATTATATTTTATTAATGTTTTTTATTATTTTATTTATTAGTATATAATATATATTTTAATTTGTTTAAAATTTAAATATTATTTGGAAATTTTATGAAAGATATAAATAATAATAAAAAAGATAAAAATTTTTTAAAAAGTGATAATAAATATTTATGTGATATAAATTTATTAAATCATAAAATTAAAAAATTAAAAGATAAATTATATATAAAAGATAGTGATTTGAGTATTTTTAAAAAAAAAATATCTGAATTAAAAAAAAAAATATTTAATATTAATTTACGTAATCTTGCAGATATTGAAAATATAAATAAACGTAATGATAATAATATTAAAAATGTATATAAATATTGTTTAGAAAAATTTATGTATGATTTATTACCTGTTGTTGATAATTTTAAAAATATTTTAAAAAATATAAAAAATAAAAAGTTAGATATTAATATAACTTTTGAAGGTGTAAAATTAACTTTTAAAAATTTTATTTCTGTTATTAAAAAATTTGGTATTTCTGTAGTAGATAAAATAAATATTCCTTTTAATCCTGATTATCATCAGGCAATGTCTATATTAAAATCTAAAGATAAAAATAAAGATAATTTTGTTATAGAAATATTACAAGAAGGTTATATTTTAAATAATAGATTATTAAGACCTGCTATGGTAAAGGTTATTAAATATGTAAAATAATAAATATAAATTTATATTGAATTTTTTTTAATTTTTTGTTAAAATATTTTTAAATATTGGCCCTTTAGCTCAGTGGTAGAGCAGGCGACTCATAATCGCTTGGTCATTGGTTCAAATCCGATAAGGGCCATTTTAATTTTAATTTAAATAATATTTTTTATTTATATTATTGTTATTATTTAATTCATAAATTAATGGTATTCCTGTAGGAAGTTCTATTTTTTCTATTTTTTTATCAGATATTTTATCTAAATATTTAATTAAAGATCTTAAAGAATTTCCATGGGCTACTATAATTATTTTTTTATTATTTTTTATTTTTGGTAATATTTTATTTTTTCAATATGGTATTACTCTATTATATGTATCTTTTAAACTTTCTCCATTTGGTATTTTTTTATATTTTATATTTTTTTTTATGTATTTTATATTATTTTTTTTTATTTTTGGAGGACATATATTAAAACTTCTTCTTCATTCATTTATTTTATTTTTACCATATATTTTATAAATTTTTTTTTTATTATGTCCTTCTAATCTTCCATAATGTCTTTCATTTAATCTTCAATTTTTTATTATTTTTATTCATACTAAATCTAATGTATATAATATTTCTCAAAGAGAATGTATGGCTCTTTTTAATAATGATGTATATGCATAATCAAAAGTAATTTTATTTTTTTTTAATAATATACCTGCTTTTTTTGCTTCTAAAATACCTTTTTTAGATAATTCTATATCTTTTCATCCTGTAAATATATTTTTTTTATTTCAAATACTTTCTCCATGTCTTATTAAAATTATTTTTTTCATAGTTTTTTTTCAAAAAAGTTATAAATATTTTATTATTTTTTTATGTTTTATTATTGTTTTTTTTTTTTTTTTTAATATATCATTAAAATTATATGATTTTTTTATTTTAAAATTTCCTATTTTTGTTCTTTTTAAATTTAATATGTATGCACCATATTTTAATTTTTTACCTATATCATTAATAATACTTCTTATATATGTTCCTTTTGAACATTTTATAGTTAATTTAATAATATTATTTTCTATTTTATTTACATATATTTTATATATATATATATATTTTTTCTTTTTAATATTTATACCTTTTATTGCATATTTATATAATGGTTTACCTTTATATTTACATGCTGAATAATAAGGTATATTTTGTAATATTTTTCCTTTATATTTTTTTAATATTTTATTTATTTTATTTTTAATTTTTTTGTTATTATCTTTAATTTTTTTTTTTTTAATTATATATCCATATGAATCGTATGTATTTGTTGTTTCTCCTAATTTTGCTGTTACTTTATAAGTTTTTTTTTTATTTATTATTTTATTAAATAATTTATTACTTTTTCCAAAAGTTATTAATAATATTCCAGAAGATATAGGATCTAGTGATCCTATATATCCTACTTTTTTTTTTTTTTTAAATATATTTTTAATTTTTTTTAATATATTATTTGATGATAAACCACTAGGTTTATTAAATACTAATAAACCATTTTTTACATTATTTTTCATTTTTTTTATTAATTTTATTTATTTTTTTATATAAATTATTTATTTTTTCTAAAAAATTATCATATTTAAAATTTATTTTAGGAATATTTTTTATTTTAATTTTTTTTTTTAAATCTTTTATTATATATAATTTATTTTTTTTTAGTTTATTTATATTTTTATTAATATTTTTTTTTTTTTCATTTATAAAATTTATATATATATCTATATAAGATAAATTTTTAGATATATATATATAACTTATATTAATAATTTTATTTTTTTTGAATAAATATTTATATTTTAATATAATTATTTTTATTATTTGTTTTTGAATTTCTTTATTTATCTTATTATATTTTATTTTTTTTATCATATTATATTGATAATATTATATCTCCAATTTTTATTTTATAAAAATTTTTTATATTTATTCCACATTCCATATTTTTTTTTGCTATTTCTATATTTTTTTTAAATTGTTTTATAGATTTAATTTTTCCTTTATGAATTATTTTTTTTTTTCTTATTATATTAATATAATTATTTTTATTTATTTTTCCTTTTAATATTTTACATCCTGCTATTAAATTATGTTTTGATATTTTAAATATATTTTTTATTATTGCTTTTCCTAAATATTTTTTTTTATTTTTTTTATTTTCTTTTATTTTTATTATTTTTTTAATTTTATCAAAAAGTTTATATATTATTTTAAAAAAGTATATTTTTTTTTTATTATTTTTTATATTTATTTTTAATAAATTGTCTATTTTTATATTATATGCAAATATAATTGATTTTGTTGTTTTTAGTAATATTAAATCATTTTTATTAATATTACCTATTGAATATGAAATTATATTTATTTCATTTTCTAATTTTTTTTTTATTCATTTTTTTATTATATTTAATGATCCATAAGTATCACTTTTTATAATAATATTTATTTTATTTTTATTTTCTTTTTTAAATAAATTTTTTATATTATATTTATAATTATTATTTTTTTTTAATAATATTTTTTTTTTTAATTTTATTATTTTTTTAGCTAATTTTAAATTTTTAATAGTAATAAATTTTTTTCCTGATAAGTTTTCATTTGGTAATCCTAATATTTTTACAGGAATTGATGGTAATATTTTATTAATTTTTTTATTTTTATTATCATATATACATTTTATTTTTCCATAATTATATTTATATAATATTATATCTCCAATTTTTAATATTCCGAGTTTTGTAATTATGTGATTTATTGGACCTTTTTTTTTATCTATACCAGATTCTATTATAGTTCCTGATGAAATATTTTTATTTATATTTGTATTTAAATTTATTTTTTTTGATAATAATAAAATATTTTTAATTATTTTTTTTATTCCTTTTTTAGATTTTGTAGATATTTCTATAAATATATTATTTCCTCCTCATTCTTTTGGAATAAATCCATAATTTGAAATTTTTTTTTTTATTATTTTTATATTTTTTTTAAAGAGTTTTTTATCTATTTTATTTAATACTATAATTACTGGAATATTATTATTTTTAACATATTTAATTATTTCTTTAGTTTGATTCATTATTCCATCATCTATAGAAATTATTAATATAATTATATCTGTTATTTTTAAACTTTTTAATCTCATTTCAGTAAATATTGAATGTCCTGGTGTATCTAATATTGTAAAATTTAAATATTTATTATTTACATAATATGTATTTATACTTTGTGTAATATTTCCTTTTTCTTTTATGTTTTTTTTTTTTATTAAACATTTTATTAATGATGTTTTTCCATGATTTACATGTCCCATAATTGTTATTATAGGAGGTCTAATATATTTTTTATTATTATTTTTATAATGTTTTTTTATTTCCTTAATTATTTTTTTTTTATATTCTTTTAATTTATTTTTTTTTTTATTTTCTGTATTTATTTTTTTTTTATTAAATATATTTTTTTTTTTTAAATTTTTTTTGTTAAATATATTTTTTTTTTTTAAATTTTTTTTGTTAAATATATTTTTTTTTTTTAAATTTTTTTTGTTAAATATATTTTTTCTTTTTAAATTTTTTTTGTTAAATATATTTTTTCTTTTTAAATTTTTTTTGTTAAATATATTTTTTTTTTTTAAATTTTTTTTGTTAAATATATTTTTTTTTTTTAAATTTTTTTTGTTAAATATATTTTTTTTTTTAGATTTTTTTTTAAACATTTTTTTAGAGTTTTTATTAATTATTTTTACTTGATACGTTAATTTCTAATCCTATTAATTTAGATGATAATTTTATGTTTAATCCTTTTTTTCCTATTATTTGAGCTAAATTTTTTATTTTTACATTTATATTTATACATTTTTTTATTTTATTAATTTTAAAATTAAATATTTTAATAGGATTCATTATATTTATAAGAAATTTTTTTATATTTTTATTTCATAATATTATATCTATTTTTTCTCCTAATAATTCATTAGAAATTGCTTTTATTCTTAAACCTTTTATTCCTACACATGCTCCTATTGGATCTATTTTTTTATTTTTACTTTCAACTGCTATTTTTGATCTTATTCCAGGTTTACGTGATATTGATTTTATTTTTATTATTTTATTTTTTATTTCGGGTATTTCTATTTTTAATAATTCAATTAAAAAGTTTATATTTGATCTTTCTATTAATATTTTATAATTATTATTATATTTTTTATCTATAAAATAAATTAATCCCTTAATTTTTTTTCCTATTTTAAATTTTTTTTTTTGAAATAAATTTTTATTTAAAATTTTTGCTTCTAAATCATTTCCTATATCTATTAATATATATTTTGTATTTATTTTTTTTATAATTCCTGTTATTATTTTTCCTTTTTTTTTAATTATTTTATTAAAATTTATTATTTTTTTTGCTTCTTTAATTTTTTGTATTATAATTTTTTTTACTTTTTGTGTAGTTATTCTATCAAAATTTATTTTTTTTATTTTATCTTTTATAAATTCTCCTAATTTTATATTTTTTTTTTTATTAATTGCTTTGTTTAAATTTATTTCTTTATTTGGTTTTATAACTTTTTTAACTACCATTAATTTTCTATATATATAAAATTTACCATTTTTTTTATTTATATATATTCTTATATTAATTTTTTTTTTATATTTTTTTTTTATTACTATATTTAATGCATTTTCTAGTATTTTAAAAACTATTTTTTTAGATAAAGATTTTTCATTAGATACAGCTTCTGCAACTGCTAAAATTTTTTTATTCATCTTAGCATATCTCTCAAAAATTTATTTTTAAATATTAATTAAAATTTATTTAAAATAATATATTTATATTAAAATTATTATATTTTTATATTTTTTAAAAATTAATTTATTATATATTAGAAAATATTAAATATAAAATATTTATTTTATATTCAATATTATACCGGGAACGGGATTTGAACCCGTAATTTTAATTATAAAAGCTACCATCTCAAGGTAGTGTGTTTGCCATTTTCACCATCCCGGTTTAAAATTTATATATATTATTTTAATATTTTAATATTATTAATTATATTTTTTATTTTATTAATTTTAACATTATTAATTAAATTTAATATAATAGTCATTATATAAAATAATATTGATAAAATTGTTATAATATAATTAAATGTATTTTTTATTAAATTTGATGTTATTATAGCATTATTATTATTTTTATTATTTGTATATAATCCTATTATACTATTTTTACTAGGAGAAAAAATTATTAAAGATATTAAAGTAATACATATAAATATAAATATTATTGAAAATATTATATACATTATTTTTCCTGTTTTAATAAAAAATTTTTTATCTTTATAATTATTTTTTTTTTTTGTTATTAAAAATTATTTTTTTTATTTGTTTTCTATTTAATGTTTCATATTTTATTAATTTTTCTTTCATTATATAAAGAATATTTAAATTTTTTAATAATATTTTTTTAGCTTTTATATAATTTTTATCTATTATTTTTTTTATTTCTTTATTTATATTTTTCATTATATAATCTGAAATATATCTATTTTTATAATTATTTAGTAATGATATATTTTCATCATTATATAATAATGGTCCAATTTTTTCTGAAAATCCTCATTTTGTTACCATATTTTTTGCTATAGATGTTGCTATTTTGATATCATTACTTGATCCTATAGATATATTTTCTTTACCATATATAATTTCTTCTGCTATTCTTCCTGCATATAATGTAGATATTTGACTGTCTAATTTTTTTTTATTTATATTTAAATTTTCTTCTTTTGGTAAAAAAAAAGTTGTTCCTAATGATTTTCCTCTAGGTATTATAGTTATTTTATATACTTTATCATGGTCTTTTAATAATTCTCCTACTATTGCGTGTCCTGATTCATGATATGCAGATAATTCTTTTTGTTTTTTTGTCATTATTAATGATTTTCTTTCTGTACCTATAATTATTTTATCTTTAGATTTTTCAAAATCTATCATAGATACATTTTTTTTATTATTTTTAGCAGCATTTAATGAAGCTTCATTTATTAAATTAGCTAAGTCTGCACCAGAAAATCCTGGTGTACTTTTTGCAATAATATTAATATTAACATTTTTATTTAAAGGTATTTTTTTGGTGTGTATTTTAATTATTTTTATTCTTCCTTTTAAATTAGGTAAATCTATAATAATTTTTTTATCAAATCTTCCAGGTCTTATTAATGCTTTATCTAAAATATCTGGTCTATTTGTTGCTGCTATTATTATTATTCCTTTATTATTATCAAATCCATCCATTTCTACTAACATTTGATTTAATGTTTGTTCTCTTTCATCATTTCCTCCATTTGATAGTGTACTTCTATGTTTACCTATTGCATCTATTTCATCTATAAATATTATACAAGGAGAATTTTTTTTAGCTTTATTAAACATATCTCTTACTCTAGATGCTCCTATACCAACAAATATTTCAACAAAATCTGATCCAGATATATTATAAAATGGTACTTTAGATTCTCCTGCAATTGCTTTTGCTAATAAAGTTTTACCTACCCCTGGTGGTCCTATCATTAATATACCTTTTGGTATTTTACATCCTAATTTTTTAAATTTTTTAGGTTTTTTTAAATATTCTACTATTTGATTTATTTCTTCTTTTATTTCTTCATATCCTGCTATATCTTTAAATTTTATTTTTATATTATTTTTATTTAAAATTTTTGTTTTATTTTTTCCAAAAATTATAGAATTTTTACTATTTTTATATATTTTTTTTATTAAAAATATTCATATTAATAATAATATTATTATTGGCAATCATGATATTATTATTGATATAATTATATTAGGTTGTTTAATTGGTATATTACTTATTTTAATATTTTTTTCGATAATTTTTTTTAAAAGTTTATAATTTTTTATAGGTATATATGTAATATATTTATAATTATTTTTTTTAATTACATTAATTTCTTTTCCATATACTTTTATTTCTTTTATTTTATTATTTTTTATATCTGATAAAAAACTAGAATAGTCAATTTTAGATATATTTTTTTTAAATTTAATATTATTAAATGTAAATATAGTTATTATAAAAATTGTTGATCAAAAAAATAAATTTTTTATCATATATTTTATATTTAATTAAATTTTAATATTTTTTATATTTTAAAGCTATTATATATATTTCTTTTGAAGATTTATATGAAGATTTTGGTTTATAAATTTTAATTATTTTAAATATATTTTTAATTTTTTTTAATATATAAGAAAAATTTTTTCCTAAAAAAATTTTAATTAATAAATTACCATTATTTAATAATTTTTTTTTAATTAATAATATAATGTTTTTAATTATATTTTTATATTTAGGATTATCTATTTCTTTAATACCTGAAATATTTGGAGATATATCTGAAATAATGACATTAATATTATATAATTTTGTTTTTTTTATTATTTTATTTATTATTTTAATATTACATATATTTCCTTTTATAAATTTAACTTTTTTTATTTTTTTCATAGGTAATATATCACAACTAAATATTTTATTTATATTTTTTATTTTTTGTGATATAAATTTAGATCATCCTCCAGGAGATGATCCTAAGTCTATTATATTATTTTTTTTTTTAATAATTTTATATTTATTTTGTATTTCTTTTATTTTGAATCAAGATCTAGATCTTAAATTCATTATTCTTGCTTTTTTTGTATATTTGTTATTTAATTTTATATTTATTCATTTTTTTTTTTTTTTTGTCATTTTTTTATATTTTATATTATGATTATAATCATAATATTATATTTATTTTATATTTTTATATTTTATATATATGTATATATATATTAGTATTTTTTAAAAATTATATTTTATATTTTTTTAAAAAATTTATAAATAATATTATTTATTATATATATATAAATATATATAAATATTATTTATATATATTTTTATATATATATATTAATTTAATTTTATTTTAAATTAATATTTAATTATTATATAATTTATATTTTATTTTAATTATTTAATAATTATATTTATTATTTTTTTATTTTTTTTTCCTTTATTTTTAAATTCTACTATTCCATTTTTTGTTGCATATATTGTATAATCTTTACCATATTTTGTATTTATACCTGAATGAAATTTTGTTCCTCTTTGTTTTACTATTATATTGCCTGCATTAACATATTCTCCACCAAAATGTTTTATTCCTAATCTTTTTGAATGTGAATCTCTTCCATTTTTAGTTGAACCACCAGCTTTTTTATGTGCCATTTTTTTTTTCTATGGATTTAATTTTAATTTTTGTTAATTGTTGTCTATGACCATATTTTTTTTTATAATTTTTTCTTCTTTTAAATTTTATTATATTAATTTTTTTATTTTTAATATTTTTTATTATTTCAATTTTTATTGAAAATAATTTTATATCTTTTTTTTTGTAAAAAATTTTATTATTAAAGAATATTAAAATTATATTTTTATTTTTTATATATATATTTTTTTTATTTTTATATTTTATTTTTTCTGTATATATATATTCATTTTTTTTTATTTTATATTGTTTATTATTTATATTAATTATTGCATACATTTTATTTAATACCTATTTATATAAAATTTATATTATTATTTTATTATATTAATAATATAATAATATAAATAATTTATTTTATTATATTTTTTATATAATTTAAAATAAATGTTAATATATTATATAATATTAATTATTTAGGAATAGATAGTATAATGTTTAAAAAAATTAGAGGTATTTTTTCTAATGATTTATCTATTGATTTAGGTACGGCTAATACTTTAATTTATGTTAAAAATAAAGGTATTGTTTTAAATGAACCTTCTGTAGTTGCTATTAGACAAGATAGAATAGATTCTTCTAGAGTTGTTGCTGCAGTTGGATATCAAGCAAAACGAATGTTAGGTCGTACTCCTGGTAATATTTGAGCTATTAGGCCTATGAAAGATGGTGTTATAGCTGATTTTTTTATTACTGAAAAAATGTTACAATATTTTATAAGAAAAATTCATAATAATAGTTTTATGCGACCTAGTCCTAGAGTTTTAGTTTGTGTACCTGTAGGAGCTACTCAAGTAGAAAGAAGAGCAATTAAAGAATCTGCTTTAGGAGCAGGTGCTAGAGAAGTTTTTTTAATTGATGAACCTATGGCAGCTGCTATAGGAGCTAATTTACCTGTTTCTGAACCTACTGGTTCTATGATTATAGATATAGGTGGTGGAACAACAGAAGTTGCTATTATATCATTAAATGGTGTTGTATATTCTTCTTCAATTCGTATGGGTGGAGATAAATTTGATGAATCAATTATAAATTATGTTCGTAGAAATTATGGTTCTTTAATTGGTGAAGCTACTGCAGAAAAAATTAAACATAAAATAGGATCTGCTTATCCTAGTTCTTCTATTATAGAAATGGAAGTTAGAGGTAGAAATATGGCTGAAGGAGTACCTAGAAGTTTTATATTAAATTCTGGTGAGATTTTAGAAGCTTTACAAGAACCTTTGAGTGGTATAATAAGTGCTGTTATGATTGCTTTGGAACAATGTCCTCCTGAATTAGCTTCTGATATTTTTGAGAGAGGTATAGTTTTAACAGGAGGTGGTGCTTTATTAAAAAATTTAGATCGTTTAATTATTAAAGAAACTTCTATACCAGTAATAGTTGCTGATGATCCTTTAACATGTGTAGCTAGAGGAGGAGGTAAAGCCTTAGATATGATAGATATACATAGTGGAGAATTATTTAGTAGTGAATAAGTATATTATTATTATTATTTATAAAATTTTTTATGAAATTAAATAAAAAGAATAATTTTTTTTTATTTTTAATATTTTTTATTTTTTCTTTATTTATTTTATTTTTTGACTTTAAATATAATTATTTGAATAATTTTAAATTATTTTTTATTAATATAAATTTTATTATATCTAATATATATAATAAATTTTATATTTTTTTAAATAATAAAATTTTTTATTTTAAAGAAATTAATTATATTATAAATAAAAATATTAATTTAATTAAAGAAAATATTTTAATAAAAAATAAATTATATATATTAAATAGTTTAAAAATTCAGAATAATAATTTTAGAAAAATATTAAATATTAATTTATTAAAAAATAAATATTTTTCTATTGTTAAATTATTATTTAATATTAATAAATATAGTGATTATTTATTAATAAATATTTTAAATAATAAAAATATAAAATATGGAAATTTATTATTTAATGGTATTGGTATTATAGGTAAATTAGTGTTTATAAATAATAATTTTGGTAAAGTTCAATTAATATGTAATAATGATAGTGGTTTTTCTGGTAAAATTTTAAGAACTGGTTTTAAAGTTATTGTTTTAGGTTGTGGATGTAAAAATGAAATGAAAATTGTTGATTTACCTATAAATATTGATATTTCTATAGGTGATATAATAGTTAATTATGATATTTATGATTATTATTTTAATTATCCTATAGGAATTGTTCATGATTATTATATTGATAATATTTATGGAGGATTAATAATTAAAGTTAAATCTTTTTTTAAAAAAAATAGTTATTTTGATTATAATGTTTTAATTAAATAATTTTATTATTATATTTTAAAATATAATATTTTATATATTAAAAAAATATTTTTTTATTTTTTTTATTTATTTATTTTATTTTTATTAATGTTTTAAATTTTAATTTTTTTTATAATATTTATTTTTATTTTTTTAAAAATTTTTTATTTTATTTTTTAAAAAAATATTTTTTTTAAATATAATTTTTTATTTAATAGTTTTATATTAATATTTTATTATAAATTTTTATATATAATTTAAATGTTTAAATTAATAGAGTTTTTATGTCTAAAAATATAATTTATAAATATATATTAGAAAAAAATAATATTTCAGAATTTGATTTATTAAATTTTATTTCTGATTTACCTTCTAGTAAATCTTTTTATAGTGATATTTTTTTACAAAGTTATATGAATGAATCTTTATGTTTAGAACAAAAAGTTGTTAAAAATAATTATTTTAAAATTATTAATGGTTTTAGTATTAGAGTTATTTTTAAAGATAAAACTATTTTTTCTTGTTGTAATAAAATTAGTTTTAATAATATATTTAATAGTATAAAAAAAATTAAAGAAATATATTCAAATAAAAATATTTTTAATAAATTTAATATGTGTTTTTTACCTAATATTATTTCTTATTATAAATATAAATCTCCAATAAATTTTTTTTTAAATAAAAAAAAGGTAGATTTATTGTTTTATTTAGATAATTATATAAGAAGTAAAAATAAATATGTAAAATATGTATGTTTAAATTTGTTTAGTAGTTATAATATAATTTTAATATTATCTACTGATAATATTTTTATAGGTGATATTAGACCTTTAATAAATTTATCTATTAAATTAAAATTAAAAAAAGGTATTAATGAAGAAATTGGTATTAGTGGAGGTGGAGGTCGTTATTCTTATGAAGAATTTATATCCAAAAAGAAAAATAATTATAATTTTTTAAAATATTTAGCTAATAAAGCTATAAGAATAGGTATAAATAATTTAAATGCTGTACAAGCTCCTTCTGGAAGTTTTCCAGTAATTTTAGGTTCTGGATGACCAGGAGTTTTATTACATGAAGCTGTAGGTCATGGTTTAGAAGGTGATTTTATTAGAAAAAAAATTTCAATTTATTCTAATTTATTAGGTAAAAAAGTTGCTTCAAAATTTTGTACTATTATTGATAATGCTACTTTAGATAATAAAAGAGGTTCTTTAAATATAGATGATGAAGGTACTTTAACAAAAAAAAATATTTTAATTAAAAATGGAATTTTAAAATCATTTATGTTAGATAAATTAAATGCTAAATTAATGAATTTAGATTCTACAGGAAATGCTAGAAAAGAATTTTATAATTTTTTACCTATTCCTAGAATGACTAATACTTATATGTTACCTGGAAAACATAATTTAAATGATTTAATTAATAGTATAGATTATGGTTTATATATAACTAATTTATCTGGAGGTCAAGTTGATATTACTTCAGGTAAATTTGTATTTACGATATCAGAAGGTTTTTTAATTAAAAATGGTATTATTATTAATTCTATTAAATTAGCTACTTTAATAGGTTCTAGTATAGATATTATGAATAGTATAAGTATGGTATCTAATGATTTAGAATTTGATAATGGTTTAGGAACATGTGGTAAAGATGGACAAAATATTCCTGTATGTGTTGGTCAACCTTCTTTAAAAATTGATTCTATTATAGTTGGTGGTATAAAAAGATAATTAAATATATAGGTATTATTATGAATAGAAATTGATATTTGATTGATTCAAAAAATAAAATTTTAGGAAGATTAATTACAAAAGTTGTTTTTTTTCTTATGGGTAAATATAAGTCAAATTATTTACCTTATGTTGATAATGGTGATTTTGTTATATTAATAAATATTAAACATATTTTGATTAGTGGTAATAAAAGAAAAGATAAAATGTATTATCGTCATAGTGGTTATGTTGGTAATTTAAAAAGTATATCTTTTGAAAATATGATGATAAATTCTCCTAAATATATTATTAGGCATTGTGTAAAAGGTATGTTACCTAAAAATAAATTAAATAAAATATTTATGAAAAGATTAAAAATTTATAATTATTATAATAATTTACATATTTCTCAAAAACCTATTTTAATAAATATTTAGGAAAACATATATATGTTATATAGTACAGGTAGACGTAAAACTTCTTCTGCTAGAGTTTTTATGAAAAAAGGTATTGGAAAAATATATATAAATAATTTATATTTTAAAAAATATATTTTTTGTAAAATTAAAAGAAAAATAATTTTATTTCCTTTTAAAGTTATTAAAAAATATAATAATGAAATTTTAAATAATTTTGATTTTTATATAACTGTTAAAGGTGGTGGTATTTCTAGTCAAATTATTGCTATAAGACATGGTATAAGTAGAGTTTTATTAAAATATAATGTTATTTTTAAGAAAAAATTAAAATTATATAAATTAATTACTCGTGATTCTAGAGAAGTTGAAAGAAAAAAATATGGATTTATGAAATCTCGTCGTAGACATCAATATTCTAAACGTTAATTTTATATTGTATTTTTTACTTATATTAATTTTTTATTTTAAAAATATTTTTATTTTTTTGTTTAAAATTAATTATATAATTAATATATAGTTTGTTAAAATTTTATTTCATTATATTAAATAATGAAATTTATTTTTTTTATTTTAAAATATTTTAATTTTATATAAAAGGAAATATTATGCGTCATTATGAATTAATATTAATGGTATATTTTAATAAAAATATTTATATAGATGATATAATTAAATATTATTCTAATATAATAAATAAAAATGGAAAATTATATAGATTAGAAAATTGAGGTTTAAGAAAATTAGCTTATAATATTAAAAATAATAATAAAGCATATTATATTCTTATGAATATTAAAGTTGATATTAATATAATTAATATTATAAATGATGATTTAAAATTAAATAAAAATATTTTAAGATTTATGATTATAAGAAAAAAATTTATAGATTTTAATAAATCTATTATGTTATCTGAAAAATAATTTTAGTTAATTTTTATATAGGAATTTTTTTGTGTTAAGAATAAATAAAAATAAAAAATATTGTTATTTTAAATTAAATAAGTTTAAGGAAATTGATTATAAAGATTTGAATATATTAAAAAAATATATGACTGAATGTAATAAAATAATTCCTTCTAGAATTACTGGTATTTCTTTGAAATTTCAAAGAAAATTATCTATAGCTATTAAAAGAGCTAGATATTTGGCTTTAATTCCTTATACTGATTTACATCAAAATATTTAGGTTTTTTATGATTAAAATTATAATTTTAGAAAAATGTTTTTTAGGTAAAATAGGTGATGTAATTAATGTAAAATCTGGTTATGCTAGAAATTATTTAATTCCTTATAAAAAAGCTGTATATTTTTCTAAAATTAATTTAGAAAAAATTAATAAACAAAAAATATTAAATATTGAAGTTGAAAATAAAAAATTTAATATAATTAATACTGTTTATAATAAAATAATTTTGTTATCACCTATGAAATTATATTATAGATGTGGAAAAAATGGTAGGTTATTTGATTCTTTAAAAATATTAGATATTCGTAAAATTTTTTTAGATAAATTAAAATATAAAATATCTAAAAAAAATATTTTTTTACCTAATGGTCCTATAAAATATATAGGAAAACATATTGTAAATATTTTTTTATATAAAAAAAAAAAAATAAAATTTATTATTGATATTATTTCTATTAAATAATTTTTAAATTAATATATATTTTTTTTTTTTTTAAAAAAAAGTTATATTTTTATTGTTTTATTTTTTTTTTCTTGTTATATTTATATATTATATTTGTTTTATAAGTTTTTGTTTGTTCTTTTAAAATAATTAACTGTGTGAGTACTTGTAAAATATTAATGAATTTTAATTCTTAAGTTTTTTTAAGAATTATTTTTGTTGTATTGTTTTGAAGAGTTTGATCATGGCTCAGATTGAACGCTAGCGGCAAGCTTAACACATGCAAGTCGAACGGCATCATGAATAGTTTATTATTTATAATTTATTATTTGATGGCAAGTGGCGTACTGGTGAGTAATATCTGGGAATCTGCCTTAAGAAGGGGGATAACTATTGGAA
Source organism: Candidatus Stammera capleta (assembly GCA_036689225.1). Lineage (GTDB taxonomy): Bacteria > Pseudomonadota > Gammaproteobacteria > Enterobacterales > Enterobacteriaceae > Stammera > Stammera capleta_AH. Next base: position 26,014 of record CP144768.1, read on the forward strand.
ACGATAGCTAATACCGCATAATGTTATATTTTTTTATATAATTAAAGTGGGGGATTTATATATTTATATATAAACCTCATATCTTAAGATGAGCTCAGACAGGATTAGCTAGTAGGTAAGGTAAAGGCTTACCTAGGCAATGATCCTTAGCTGGTCTGAGAGGATGATCAGCCACACTGGAACTGAGATACGGTCCAGACTCCTACGGGAGGCAGCAGTGGGGAATATTGCACAATGGGGGAAACCCTGATGCAGCTATGCCGCGTGTATGAAGAAGGCCTTAGGGTTGTAAAGTACTTTCAGTAAGGAAGAAGATAAATATATTAATAATATTTTTATTTGACGTTACTTACAAAAGAAGCATCGGCTAACTCCGTGCCAGCAGCCGCGGTAATACGGGGGATGCTAGCGTTAGTCGGAATTATTGGGCGTAAAGAGCATGTAGGTGGTTTATTGTGTCAATTGTGAAATCCCTAAGCTTAACTTAGGAATTGCATTTGAAACTAGTAAACTAGAGTATCATAGAGGAAGGTGGAATTCCAGGTGTAGCGGTGAAATGCGTAGATATCTGGAGGAATATCAGTGGCGAAGGCGGCCTTCTGGATGAATACTGACACTAAAGTGCGAAAGCATGGGGAGCAAACAGGATTAGATACCCTGGTAGTCCATGCTGTAAACGATGTCAATTTGAAAGTTGTATTTTTTTATTTTATGACTTTCGTAGCTAACGCGTTAAATTGACCGCCTGGGGAGTACGACCGCAAGGTTAAAACTCAAATGAATTGACGGGGGCCCGCACAAGCGGTGGAGCATGTGGTTTAATTCGATGCAACGCGAAGAACCTTACCTGGTCTTGACATCCAGCGAATTTTACAGAAATGTAGAAGTGCTTTCGAGAACGCTGAGACAGGTGCTGCATGGCTGTCGTCAGCTCGTGTTGTGAAATGTATGGTTAAGTCCTATAACGAGCGCAACCCTTATTCTTTGTTGCCATCAGGTTAAGCTGGGAACTCAAAGAAAACTGCCAGTGATAAACTGGAGGAAGGTGGGGATGACGTCAAGTCATCATGGCCCTTACGACCAGGGCTACACACGTGCTACAATGACATATACAAAGGGTAGCAAGCTTGTAAAAGTAAGCCAATCTCATAAAGTATGTCTTAATTCGGATTGAAATCTGCAACTCGATTTCATGAAGTCGGAATCGCTAGTAATCGTGAATCAGAATGTCACGGTGAATACGTTCTCGGGCCTTGTACACACCGCCCGTCACACCATGGAAGTGTATTGCAAAAGAAATGAATATATTTAACCTGTATTTAATACAGGAAAATTTTTATTACTTTGTGATTCATGACTGGGGTGAAGTCGTAACAAGGTAACCGTAGGGGAACCTGCGGTTGGATCACCTCCTTATTAAGGATAAATATTTTATATAGTACTACACAGTTTTTTATTTTATTTTGTCTTTTTCGTCTAGAGGTTAGGACATCGCTCTTTCACGGCGATAACAGGGGTTCGATTCCCCTAGAAGACGGTATTAAATAATTTTTAATAGTTCTTTTATAATAGTAAGACATTTTTAGATTGCGAAGTTAAGTAATTAAGCGTATATGGTGGATGCCTTGGCAATTAGAGGCGATGAAGGACGTGCAAATCTGCGAAAATTGTCGATGAGTTGATAAGAAACGTTTGTAGTCGACGGTATCCTAATGGGGTAACCTAATACAATTAATATTGTATTATCATTAATTGAATACATAGATTAATGAAGCTAACCAGGAGAACTGAAACATCTAAGTATCCTGAGGAAAAGAAATCAATTGAGATTCCCTTAGTAGTGGCGAGCGAAATGGGAAAAGCCCGGAATTTTTTTTATAATAATTATATTAATAGAATAATTTGGAAAAATTAACAATATAAGGTGATAGTCCTGTATATTAAAATATATTTTATTATTATTCTTTTAAGTAAAACGAGACACGAGAAATCTTGTTTGAATATAGGGGGACCATCCTCTAAGGCTAAATACTACTAATTGACCGATAGTGAACTAGTACCGTGAGGGAAAGGTGAAAAGAACCCCGGTTAGGGGAGTGAAATAGAACCTGAAACCGTATACGTACAAGCAGTAGGAGCATTTTTTTTTTATGTGACTGCGTACCTTTTGTATAATGGGTCAGCGAGTTATATTTTGTAGCAAGGTTAACTTAAATAATAAGGAAGCCGTAGGGAAACCGAGTCTAAAATAGGCGTTTAGTTGCAAGATATAGACCCGAAACCCGGTGATCTAACTATGAGCAAGTTGAAGATTAGATAATACTAATTGGAGGACTGAACTGACTGATGTTGAAAAATCAGCGGATGACTTGTGGTTAGGGGTGAAAGGCCAATCAAACCGGGAGATAGCTGGTTCTCCTCGAAAACTATTTAGGTAGTGCCTTATGAATTTATTTTTAGGGGTAGAGCACTGTTTCAGTCAGGGGATTATCCAATCTACTAATCTGATGCAAACTCCGAATACTAAAAAATATTATCATAGGAGACACACATTGGGTGATAAGATCCAGTGTGGAAAGGGAAACAGCCCAGATCGTAAGCTAAGGTCCCAAAATTATAATTAAGTGGTAAACGATGTGAGAAGGCTTAAACAACCAGGATGTTGGCTTAGAAGCAGCCATCATTTAAAGAAAGCGTAATAGCTCACTGGTCTAGTCATTTTGCGCGGAAGATGTAACGGGGCTAAATTATATACCGAAGCTACGACAATAATTTAGTAATAAATTATTGGGTAGAGGAGCGTTCTGTAAACTGTTGAAGATATATTGTAAAATATATTGGAGGTATCAGAAGTGAGAATGCTGACATAAGTAACGATAAAATAGGTGAAAAACCTATTCGCCGAAAAACTAAGGTTTCCTATCCAACGTTAATCGGGGTAGGGTAAGTCGATTCCTAAGGTGAGGCTGAAAAGCGTAATTGATGGATAACAGGTTAATATTCCTGTACTTGTATTATTTTTATTATGGAGTAACGAAGAAGGTTAAATTATCCAAGTGTTTGGAAATCTTGGTTTAAGTGTGTAGATGAATATTTAGGTAAATCCGAATATTATTACATTAAGACATTATGACTAGACTTTTTTATAAAAGTTAAAGTAATTTATACCAAGCTTCCTAGAAAAACTTCTAAATTTATAAATAATTCAAATCGTACTATAAACCGACACAGGTGGTTAGGTAGAGTATACTAAGGCGCTTGAGAGAACTCGGGTAAAGGAACTAGGCAAAATAGTACCGTAACTTCGGGAGAAGGTACACTAATATTAAGTGATAAAATTTACTTTTTAAGCTGAAATTAGTCTAAGATAACGGCTGGCTGCAACTGTTTATTAAAAACATAGCACTGTGCAAACACGAAAGTGGAAGTATACGGTGTGATGCCTGCCCGGTGCCGGAAGGTTAATTGAGAAAGTTAAAATGAAAATTTGAAGCTTTTGATCGAAGCCCCGGTGAACGGCGGCCGTAACTATAACGGTCCTAAGGTAGCGAAATTCCTTGTCGGGTAAGTTCCGACCTGCACGAATGGCATAATGATGGCCAGACTGTCTCTACCCGAGACTTAGTGAAATTGAAATTGCTGTGAAGATGCAGTGTACCTGCGACAAGACGGAAAGACCCCGTGAACCTTTACTATAACTTGATATTGAATATTGAACGTTGATGTGTAGGATAGGTGGAAGACTTTGAAGTAAAAACGCTAGTTTTTATGGAGTCGTCCTTGAAATACCACCCTTTAATATTTATTATTCTAACTATATTCCGTTATCCGGAATTAGGACAATGTCTGGTGGTTAGTTTGACTGGGGCGGTCTCCTCCTAAAGAGTAACGGAGGAGTACAAAGGTCAGCTAATTACGATCGGAAATCGTAATTTTAGTGCAAAGGCATAAGCTGGCTTAACTGTGAGCGTGACGGCGCGAACAGATGCGAAAGCAGGTCTTAGTGATCCGGTGGTTTCTGTATGGAAAGGCCATCGCTCAACGGATAAAAGGTACTCCGGGGATAACAGGCTGATACCGCCCAAGAGTTCATATCGACGGCGGTGTTTGGCACCTCGATGTCGGCTCATCACATCCTGGGGCTGTAGTCGGTCCCAAGGGTATGGCTGTTCGCCATTTAAAGTGGTACGCGAGCTGGGTTTAGAACGTCGTGAGACAGTTCGGTCCCTATCTGTCGTAGGCGTTGGAAACTTGAAGGGGGCTGCTCCTAGTACGAGAGGACCGGAGTGGGTATACCTATGGTGTTCAGGTTGTTATGCCAATAGCATTGCCTGGTAGCTAAGTATAAAAAAGATAAGTGCTGAAAGCATATAAGCACGAAACTTTCCCTAAGATTAGGTTTCCCAGAAAATTATATTTTCCTAAAGGGTCGTTATAGATTATGACGTTGATAGGTTAGATGTGTAAGCATAGTAATATGTTAAGCTAACTAATACTAATAACCCGTGAGTCTTAACTTCGCAATCTAAAAATGTTTTAGTTTCTGGCGGTAATAGCATGATAGAACCACCTGAATCCATTTCGAACTCAGAAGTGAAATGTCATAGCGCTGATGGTAGTGTAAGGTTTTTCTTATGTGAGAGTAAGACACTGCCAGAAACATTTTGGTACGATAGTTCAGTTGGTTAGAATATCAGCCTGTCACGCTGGAGATCACGGGTTCAAATCCCGTTCGTACCGTAATATTTTTATTTTATTTTAAAATGAATATATATAATGAAAATAATTTAATTTGAATTGATTTAGAAATGACTGGATTAAATCCTTCTGAACATAGAATTATAGAAATTGCTATTTTAATTACAGATAATTATTTAAATATTTTAATGGAAGGACCTAATATTGTTATTTTTCAAAAAAATAAATATTTATTTAAAATGAATGAATGAAATTATAATATTCATAAAAATAATGGATTAATAAAAGAAGTTATTAAAAGTAATATTAGTGAATTTAAAGCTGAAAAAATTATAATAAATTTTTTAAAAAATATAGTTCCTAAAAAAAGTTCTCCTATTTGTGGTAATACTGTTGCACAAGATAGAAGGTTTTTATTTAAATATATGCCTAAATTAGAATCTTATTTTAATTATAAATATATAGATGTTACTTCATTTAGGGAAGTATTTAATAGATGATTACCTAATATTTTTTTAAAAAAAAAAAAGTATAAAAATATGCATAGAGCTTTATTTGATATAAGAAATTCTATAAAAGAATTAAATTATTATAAAAAATTTTTTTTTAATAGTTATTAATTTTGCGGAAATAGCTCAGTTGGTAGAGTGTAACCTTGCCAAGGTTAAGGTCACGAGTTCGAATCTCGTTTTCCGCTTTTATTATGAAAAAAAAAATAATTTTAAAGAATATTAATTTTACTATATATTTATCTAAAAAAATATCATTATTAATAGATAAATATGTTTATTTTTATTTTTTTGGTTCTTTAGGAACTGGAAAAACTTTTTTTTGTAAAAATCTTATTAAAAATTTAGGTTTTAATGGTATAGTTAATAGTCCTAGTTTTTCATTAATAAATGAATATAAATTTAATAAAAAAAATATTTGTCATTTTGATTTTTATAGAATAAATAATATTAGAGATTTAATAGATATAGATGTATATAGTTATTTTAATAATAAAAATATTTGTTTAGTTGAATGACCAAATAAAATATTAAATTTTTTACCTAAAGCAGATTTATATTTTAATTTTTTTTTTTTAAATTATAAAAAAAGAATATTATATATATATTCTAATACTAATAAAGGATATAATATATTAAAAAATATATATATATAATTTTTTTAAAAATATTTATATATATATATATATATATATATTATATATATATATATATATATATATTATTAATTATGTTTAAAAATAATAAAAATGTTTTTTGTATATTAGGTCCTAGTGGAATAGGTAAAAGTTATATTTCTATGGAATTATGTGATTTATTACCTTTTGAAATAATTAGTGTAGATTCTGTATTAATATATAAATATTTAAATATAGGTACTGATAAACCTTCAAATGAAAATTTAAAAAAATATTCTCATAAATTAATTAATATTTTAGATCCTAAAGAATATTATTCAGTAAATAATTTTTTTTATGATGTTAAAAAAGAAATTAATAATATTTATAATAATAAAAATATTCCATTATTAGTAGGTGGATCCATGATGTATTATAATGTTTTATTTAATGGATTATATCTTTTACCAAAGAGTAATTTTAATATAAGAAGATATATAAATTTATTATTTAAAGTTTATGGTAATAAATATGTTTATAATTTATTTAAAAAAATAGATTTATTATCATCAAAAAAAATACATTATAATGATAAATATAGAATAATAAGAAATTTAGAAGTATTTTTTATTAGTAGAAAAAATATTAATTATTTAAAAAAAAATAAAATTAATTTAAATTTTAATTTTCATAAAATTATTTTATTACCTTTTAATAAAAATAATTTATTTATTTCTATTAAAAATAGATTTTATAATATGTTAAAATTAGGTTTTGAAAATGAAGTTTTATATTTATATAATAGAGGAGATCTTAATATAAATATGTCTTCTATTAAATCTATAGGATATAGACAAATGTGATTATATTTACAAAAAAAAATTTCTTATAATCAAATGATAGAATATACTATTAGTAATAATATTTATTTAGTTAAAAAACAAATTACTTGATTAAAAAAATGATTTAATTCATATATAATAATAATAGATAATTATAATAATTGTATAAAAAAAATATATAATTATATTATTAAATTTATATAAAATATTTAGGATATAAAATTTTGTTTAAAAAAGAAATAGCTATATATATATATAAAAAATATATTAATTTAATTGAAAAAAAAGAATTTATTAAATTAATTTTATCTTTGGGAATAAAATTTTTTAAATTTATTAATATAAGAATTAATATACCTAATAATAAATTTTTTTTTGGTAAAGGAAAAATATTAGAATTAAAAAAAATATTTAAAAAAAATAAATATAATTTATTATTAATAAATATTGATTTAAAATATTCACAAGAAAATAATATTAAAAAAATTTTAAATTGTAAAATATTAAATAGAACTAATATTATACTAAATATTTTTAAAAGTAGAGCTAATACTAATTATGGAAAATTACAAGTAAAATTAGCTTATTTAAAATATTTAAGTACAAGATTAGTAAATAGATGAAATCATTTAGAAAGACAAAAAGGAGGGATTAAATTTATTTCTGGTCCTGGTGAAAAACAAATAGAAATTGATAGAAGAATTATAAAAAGAAAAATTAAAAATATTAATATAAAATTAAAAAAAAATATTTTACAAAGAAAAAATAGTGAAAGATTAAGAAATAAATTTAATATATCTAAAATATCTTTAGTTGGATATACTAATTCAGGAAAATCAACTTTATTTAATTTATTAACTAATAATAATTATGATTGTAAAAATGTTTTTTTTTCTACATTAGATGTTTATATTAAGAAAATAGTTTATTTTAAATTTAAATATAATATATTATTATCAGATACTATAGGTTTTATTAGAAATTTGCCTGTAAATATTTTTGATGCTTTTAAAGCTACTTTAGAAGAAATAAATAATTCAAAACTTATATTTCATGTTGTTGATTCATCTAATATATATTTTAATAATAATATTTTTATAGTAAATAGTATTTTATCTAAAATAAATATTTTAAATATACCAATTATATTAATAATGAATAAAATAGACAAAATAAATATTTATAATAAAAGTATTGATTTTAATAATAAAATTCCTTATAGAATATGAATTTCTGCTAAAAAAAATATAGGAATTAATTTTATATATGATATTATTGATTTTTATTTTTTTAATTTTTTAAAAAATTATAAAATTTTAGTTCCTATAAATTTAGTTAATAAAATAAAAAAAGAAATATTTTTTAATAAATTTATAATTAGTGAATGAAATTATAATAATAATAATTATTATATTAATGTAATGTTAAAAAAAAAATGTTTTTTAAAGTTAATTAAAAAATATCCGTTTATTAAAATATTAAAAAATAGTAAATAATATGAATAATTTTTTTTATGGTATAGATACTATTAAAAATTTAATTTTATATAAAAAATCTTATATTTATAAAATATTTTTATGTATTAATAAAAAAAATAAAAGATTATTAAATTTAAAAAAATTAATAATTTTAAATAAAATATCTTTACATATTTTAAATATTAATATGTTTAAAAAAAAATTTAATAAATTTAATTTTGTTCATCAAGGAATAATAGCTTTAGTAAAAAATAAATTATTTCATAATAATTATAATAAATTTTTAAGTATTATAAAAAGTAAAAAAAATAAAATTTTTTTAATTTTAGATAATATTAATAGTCCATATAATTTAGGTTCTTGTATAAGAACTGCTGTTGCTGCAAATATAGATTGTATTATAATTAGTAAAAATAATTCTGCTTCTATAGAAAATAATATAGTACATAAAGTTTCGACTGGATCTATATATAAAATATTTATTTTTCAAGTTGATTCTATAAATAAAATAGTTAAATTTTTAAAATTTAAAAATATTAAAATTATTGGAACTTATTTAAAAGGTATTAATAATTTATATAATATTAACTTTAATAATTATAATTCTTTTGCATTAATATTAGGTTCTGAAAAAAATGGAATTAAAAATTCTTTAAAAAAAAATTGTGATTTATTAGTAAATATACCAATATTTAATATTAATTCATTAAATGTTTCTGTATGTTATGGAATAATTATTTTTGAAATATTACGTCAAAAAAATAATTATAATTTAATCTAATATTTTTCCTATTATAAATAATTTTGGATTTGAATAAAATAATTCTGATATTTTTATTTTTTTTCTATTATTTAATTGTATTTTAGTTATTGATATTGGTAAATCTTTACTACATATTATTAATTCATTTTTGTTATATTTTAGTATTTTTCCAGGTATATTATTTTTTTTATGTTTTTTATTAATTGTAATTGATCATATAAAAAATATTTTATTTAAATAATAAAAAAATGTTTTTGGTCATTTATAAAAAGCTTTAATTTTTCTTTTTATACTTTTAGCTTTATTTTTTTTTCATATTATTAAACCGTCTTTTTTTTTTATTTTTTTTGCATATGTACTTTTTTTTTTATTTTGTTTTATATATTTTATTTTTTTATTAAATATTTTTTTAATAATTTTTGGTAATATTTTATATCCTGTTTTTTGTATTTTTTTAAATAATTTTATATAATTATCATTTTTTTTGATTATTATTTTTTTTTTATATATTATATCTCCTTCATCTATATTTTTATTAATTTTAATTATAGTTATTCCTGTGAGTTTATCGTTTAATAATAAACTTCAATATATTGGTGCTGGACCTTTTCATCTTGGTAATAAAGATCCATGTATATTTATAAATCCAAATTTAGGTATTTCAATTATTGAATTAGGTATTATTAATCCATATGATATTATTATTCCTAAATCTAAATTTATATTTTTTATTTTTGGTTGTATTTTTTTTAATTCATTTTTATTTTTTGTATATATTATTTTTATATTTTTTTTTTTTATGTTTTTTTTAATTAATTTAGTTTCTTTATTTTTTTTTGTTATTATATATTTTATATTAAATAAATCATTTTTAATAATTTTTTTAAAAAAAGGGATACTAAAATTATTTATTCCTATAAATATTATTTTAATTTTTTTTTTCATTATATATAATCTATAATTAATTTTCCATTTATATGATCTATTTCATGTTGTATACATATTGATAATAAATTTTTTGTATGAAAAAAAATTTTTTTTCCTTTTAATGTATATGCTTTAATATATAAATATTTATATCTTTTTATTTTAATATATTTATTTGGTATTGATAAACATCCTTCTTTTGAAATTATTTTTTTTTTTTTTATTATTATTTTTGGATTAATTAATATTAATTTACTATTTTTTTTTTTTAATATATCTATAATAATTATAGATTTTTTTATGTTTACTTGTATTGCAGATAAACCTATACCATTATATTTATACATTGTATTAAACATATTTTTTATATTTTTTTTTAATTTTTTATTATATAATTTAATTTTTTTACTTTTTTTTCTTAGTATTTTATTTGGATAAGTTAATATTTTAAATATTGACATATGTTTAAATTTTATACCCAAGGCGGGATTCGAACCCGCATGATTTATTTAATCGAGGGATTTTAAGTCCCTTGTGTCTACCTTTCCACCACTAGGGCATTATTTTTTTATAAGCGTGTCTCGGAATTGAACCGAGATATATGGATTTGCAATCCACTGCATTACCTATCTGCCAACACGCTATTATAATTTTTTATATTATATAATATATAATATTATATTATATATATTTTAAAATATATATATATAATATATATTAGTTGATTAATATAAATATATAAAATATAGTATTATATATGGTGTTTATTTTATAAAATTTTATATTTTAATTAATATCATTTTTTTTTGGAAAAGTTAATGTCTACTATTAATCAATTAGTTCATAAATCTCGTATAAAAAAAATTTTTAAAAATAATGTTCCAGCATTAGAAAATTCTCCTCAAAAAAGAGGAGTTTGTATAAAAGTATATACTACTACACCTAAAAAACCTAATTCAGCATTAAGAAAAGTATGTAGAGTTCGTTTAACAAATGGTTTTGAAGTTACAGCATATATTCCAGGTGAAGGTCATAATTTACAAGAACATTCTGTTGTTTTAATTAGAGGTGGTAGAGTAAAAGATTTACCTGGTGTTCGTTATCATGTAATACGTGGTTCTTTAGATTGTAGTGGTGTTAAAGATAGAAAAAGATCTAGATCAAAATATGGAGTAAAAAAAATATAATTAGTTAAAAGGTAATTTTTATGTCACGTAAAAATATAAATTATATACATAATATTATTCCTGATTATATATATAATTCTAAATTAGTTTCTAAATTTATTAATATTTTAATGTTAAATGGTAAAAAATCAGTTGCAGAAAAAATTTTATATAATTCTTTAAATATATTGTATGAAAAAATAAAAAAAGATAAATTAAATTTATTAGAATTAGCTATAGAAAATGTTAAACCTATTGTTGAAATTAAATCTCGTAGAGTTGGAGGAACTACTTATCAAATTCCTGTAGAGGTTAGACCTTCTAGAGGATATACTTTAGCAATGCGTTGAATAATATTATATGCTAGAAAAAGATTAAATAAAAAAAGTATGTGTTTTAAATTATCAGATGAATTATTTGATGCTATTGAAAAAAAAGGTAATTCTATTAAAAAACGTGATGAAGTTCATCGTATGGCAGAATCTAATAAAGCTTTTGCTCATTATAGATGATAATATTAATATTTTGGAGAATTTAATTAAATATGTCTCGTAAAACTTCTATAATTAAATATAGAAATATTGGAATTAGTGCTCATATTGATGCTGGTAAAACTACTCTCACTGAAAGAATTTTATTTTATACAGGAGTAAATTATAAATTAGGTGAAGTTCATTATGGTACTGCTACTATGGATTGAATGGAACAAGAACAGGAAAGAGGTATAACTATTACTTCTGCTTCTACTACTGCTTTTTGATCAGGAATGTTTAAACAATTTAAATTACCATATAGAATTAATATAATTGATACTCCTGGTCATGTTGATTTTACTATAGAAGTTGAAAGATCTATGAGAGTTTTAGATGGTGCTATTATGGTTTATTGTTCAGTTGGTGGAGTACAACCTCAATCTGAAACTGTTTGGAGACAAGTTAATAAATATAATGTACCTCGTATAGCTTTTATTAATAAAATGGATAGGATAGGTGCTAATTTTTTTAATGTTATTGATCAATTAAATAAAAAATTTAAAATTTTTGTTTTACCTATACAAATACCTATAGGTAGTGAAAATAATTTTTTAGGTATTGTAGATTTAGTTAATTTTAAATTAATATTTTGAAAAAATGATGATTTAGGTATTAATTTTGATATTAAAAATATATCTAAAAATGATAAAATATATAATTTAGCTTATTTATGACGTCAAAAATTAATAGAATTTGTTGCAGATAAATCTGAATTATTAATGAATAAATATTTTAATAATATTGATTTAGATGAATATGAAATAAAATCTGTTTTAAGAAATGAAGTATTAAAAAATAATGTTTTATTAGTTACTTGTGGATCTGCATTTAAAAATAAAGGTATTCAATGTTTATTAGATTCTATAATAGATTATTTACCTTCTCCTAATGATATAGGTAATGTAATTGGTTTAAATATTAAAAATAATAGTAATATTAAACGTGAAATAAATGATAATGAATATTTTTCAGCTTTAGCATTTAAAGTTGTTAATGATATATTTGTTGGTAATTTAACTTTTTTAAGAATTTATTCGGGTTCTATAAAATCAGGTGATGTAATTTTAAATTCTAATAAAAATAAACGTGAACGTGTTGGTCGTATTGTTCAAATGCATGCTAATAAAAAAGAAGAAATTAAAGAAGTTTTTGCTGGTGATATTGCAGCTGCTATAGGGTTAAAAGATGTTACTACTGGTGATACTTTATGTGATATTAATAATCCTATTATTTTAGAAAAAATAGATTTTCCTAATCCTGTTATTTCTATATCTTTAGAACCTAAAACTAAAAATGATCAGGAAAAATTAAGTATTGCATTATCTAAATTATCAAAAGAAGATCCTTCTTTTAAAAGTTTATTTAATAGTGAATCTAACCAAACTATAATATCTGGTATGGGTGAATTACATTTAGATATAATTGTAGATAGAATGAAAAGAGAATTTAATGTTAATTGTAATAAAGGTAAACCTGAAGTTGCTTATAGAGAAACTATATTAAATAGTATTAAAAATATAGAAGGTAAATATATAAGACAAACTGGAGGAAGAGGACAATATGGACATGTAGTTATAGATTTATTTCCATTATTGAAATCTGAATATAAATTATCTAAAAATGGTTATTTATTTATAAATGATATTAAAGGTGGTGTAATTCCTAATGAATATATATCTTCTATAGATAAAGGTATATATGAACAATTAAAATCTGGTCCTTTGGCAGGTTATCCTGTAACTAATATTAAAGTTAGATTATTTTTTGGTTCTTATCATGATGTTGATTCTTCAGAAATAGCTTTTAAAATGGCTGCTTCTATAGCTTTTAAAGAGGCTTTTTTAAAATCTAATCCAATATTATTAGAACCTATTATGAAAGTTGAAATTGAAACACCTGAAGAATATATTGGTGATATAATAGGTGATTTAAATAGACGTAGAGGTATTATTGAAGAAATTTATGATATTAATTTGGGTAAATTAATAAAATCATATATTCCTTTATCTGAAATGTTTGGTTATGCTACTGATTTAAGATCTTATACTCAAGGAAGAGCTTTATATTCTATGGAATTTTATAAATATTCTATATCTCCTAGTCATATATGTAAAAAAATAGTAGAATTACGTAATAGATAATAATAATTATGATATATAAAAGGTTATAAATAAAATGTCAAAAGAAAAATTTAATCGTAATAAAATTCATATTAATGTTGGTACTATAGGTCATGTTGATCATGGTAAAACTACTTTGACTTCTGCAATAACAACTATTTTATCAAAAAAATATGGTGGTAAAGCTTGTGCATTTGATCAAATAGATAATGCTCCTGAAGAAAAAGCTCGTGGTATTACTATTAATACATCTCATGTAGAATATGATACTTCTATTAGACATTATGCTCATGTTGATTGTCCAGGTCATGCCGATTATATAAAAAATATGATTACTGGTGCTGCTCAAATGGATGGAGCTATATTAGTAGTAGCTGCTACTGATGGACCTATGCCACAAACTAGAGAACATATTTTATTAGCTCGTCAAGTTGGTGTACCTCATATAATTGTTTTTTTAAATAAATGTGATATGGTTGATGATGAGGAATTATTAGAATTAGTTGAAATGGAAGTAAGAGATATATTAAATCAATATAATTTTCCTGGTAATGATACACCTATTATTAGAGGATCAGCATTAAAAGCTTTAGAAGGAGTTAAAAAATGAGAAGATAAAATATTTGAATTAGCTAATTTTCTTGATAAATATATTCCTAATCCTATAAGAAATATTGATCAACCATTTTTAATGCCTATTGAAGATATTTTTTCTATTTCTGGTAGAGGTACTGTAGTTACTGGTAGAATAGAAAGAGGTATTATAAAAGTTGGAGAAGAAGTTGAAATTGTTGGTATACGTAATACAAAAAAATCTATATGTACTGGTATAGAAATGTTTCGTAAATTATTAGATGAAGGTAGAGCTGGTGAAAATGTTGGTATATTATTAAGAGGTATTAAAAGAGAAGAAATTGAAAGAGGTCAAGTTTTATCTAAAATTAATACTATAAATCCTCATACTTCTTTTGAAGCTGAAGTTTATGTATTATCTAAAGAAGAAGGTGGTAGACATACTGCTTTTTTAAATGGATATCGTCCTCAATTTTATTTTCGTACTACTGATGTAACTGGTACTATAAAATTATCAAAAGGTATAGAAATGGTTATGCCTGGTGATAATGTTAAACTTTTTATTAAATTATTTAATCCTATAGCTATGAATGAAGGATTACGTTTTGCTATTAGAGAAGGTGGTCGTACAGTTGGTGCTGGTATAGTAAGTAAAATAATTTTATAATTTTTATATTTTTTTAATTATATGCAAAATCAAAGAATACGTATTAAATTAAAATCTTTTGATCATCGTTTAGTAGATATTTCTACTTTAGAAATAATAGAAACGGCTAAAAGAACTGGTGCACAAGTTTGTGGACCTATTCCTTTACCTACTTCTATTGAACGTTTTACTGTATTAACTTCTCCTCATGTTGATAAAGATGCTAGAGATCAATATGAAATTAGAACTCATAAACGTTTAATTGATATAATTGAATCTACTGATAAAACTGTTGATGCTTTAATGAAATTAAATTTAGCTTCTGGAGTAGATGTTCAGATTAGTTTAAGTTAATGTTTAATTTTTTAAAAAAAAAAAAAAAATGATATCTTTAATTGGAAAAAAAATAGGTATGACAAGAATTTTTGTTGATAATTTATCAATACCTATAAGTGTAATTAAAATAGATAATAATATTATTACTTGTATTAATAAAAATAGTGTTCAAATTACTACAGGTAATATAAAAATAAAAAAAGTAAATAAATGTCAATTAGGTTTTTATAAAAAAATAAATTTGAATCCTGGAGAAGGGTTATGAGAAATTCCTTATATTAAAAAAATACATACTCATATTGGAAAAATTCTTGATATTAGTTTATTAGTTAATATTAAAAATATAGATATTACTGGTTATTCTAAAGGTAAAGGTTTCTCTGGTACAATTAAAAGATGAAATTTTAGTTCTCAAGATAGTTCTCATGGAAATTCTTTATCTCATAGAGTTCCTGGTTCTATAGGTCAAAATCAAAGTCCTGGAAAAGTATTTAAAGGTAAAAAAATGTCTGGTCGTTTAGGTAATGAAAGAATTACGATAAAAAATTTAAAAATTATTAAAATATATATTAAAAAAAATATTTTATTAGTTAAAGGATCTATTCCAGGTTTTAATAATAGTAAAATTATTATTAAATCTTCAATTAATTATAATTAAATTATAAGTTTATGGATATAATATTAAAAGATAATTATTTAAATATAAAAATATCAGATAAAATTTTAAATGTTCCTTTAAATATGTCTTTAATACATCAAGTTGTTAGATCTTATAGATTTAATTTACGTAAAGGTAATGTTTCTCAAAAATCTCGGTCTGATGTTAAAGGTTCTAAAAAAAAACCTTGAAAACAAAAAGGTACTGGTAGAGCAAGATGTGGTTCTTTAAAGAGTCCTTTATTACGTTCTGGAGGAGTTACTTTTGCTTCTAAACCTAGAAAATATAAATTAAAAATTAATAGAAAAATGTATATTAATGCATTTAAAAGTATTTTATCTGAATTATTTAGACAGTCTAGATTACATATAATTAATGATATAAATATATCTTTACCTAAAACTAAAGAATTTATTAAAATTTTTAATTTTATTAGTTTAGATAAATTATTAATAATAATTCATGATTATAAAAAATCTATATTTTTATCTTCTCGTAATTTACATAATGTTTATGTATGTAATGTTAATAATATAAATATTATAAATTTTATAAAATATAAAAATACTGTTTTTACTTTAAAATCAATTAAAATAATTGAGGATAGATTAATTAATGGATAATATAAATTATTATTTAAATTTTATTAAAAAACCTTTTTTTTCTAATAAATCTTCTTTTTTATATAAAAAAAATAATACTTTAGTATTTAAAGTTGATTTAAATATTAATAAATTAGATATATATTTTGCTATAAAAAAAATTTTTGGTTTTAAAATTAAAAAAATTAGAACTTTATTAGTAAAAAAAAAAATTAATTCTAAAAATAAAAAAAATAAAATTATTAAAATTTGAAAAAAAGTATATATTATTTTAGAAAAAAATCAAAATATTAATATAAATAATAGATTGTTTTAATTTTAAATTTTTATGAATATTAAAAAATATAATCCTACTTCACCTGGTTTTAGACATAAAGTCAAATTATTTAATTTAAATATTTATAAAGGTAAACCTTTTTGTAATTTATTACTTAAGAAAAATAGAAGTGGAGGTCGTAATAATTTAGGTCGTATTACTGTAAGACATATTGGTGGAGGACATAAAAAGAAATATCGTATTTTAGATTTTAAAAGAAATAAATATAATATTTTAGGTAAAATTGAACGTATTGAATATGATCCAAATAGATCTTCTTTAATAGCTTTAGTTTTATATAAAGATGGTGAAAGAAGATATATTTTATGTCCTGAAGGTATTAAAATAGGTGATTATATTGAATCTGGTAAAAATGTTTCAATTAGAATAGGTAATTGTTTACTTATAAAAAATATTCCTATTGGTACTTTTTTACATAATATTGAATTAATTCCTAATAAGGGTGGTCAAATATCTAGGTCTGCAGGTTCTTATTCTCAATTAATTGTATTTGAAAATAAATATGCTATTTTAAGATTACGTTCTGGTGAAATAAGGAAAATTAATATTTTATGTAAAGCTACTATTGGTAAAGTTAGTAATTCTAAATATATGTTAAAAACTTTAGGTAAAGCTGGTTGTTCTCGTTGATTAGGTATTAGACCTACTGTTAGAGGTACAGCTATGAATCCTATTGATCATCCTCATGGTGGAGGTGAAGGAAGAAATTTTGGTAAACATCCTGTTACTCCTTGAGGTATTTCTACAAAAGGTAAGAAAACTCGTAAAAATAAACGTACAAATAAATTTATTGTTAAATTTCGTAATGAAAAATAATTAAAATATAAGGGTATATATATGTCTCGTTCTTTTAAAAAAGGTCCTTTTATTGATATTTCCTTACTTAAAAAAGTTAAAAAAGTTGTTTCTAGTAATAAAAAAAATATTATTTATACTTGATCTAGAAGATCTACAATATTACCAAATATGGTTGGTTTAACAATAGGAGTTCATAATGGTAGAAAACATATTCCTGTATATATTATAGAAGAAATGATAGGTCATAAATTAGGAGAATTTTCTCCTACAAGAACCTATAGAGGTCATTTATCTAATTCTAATAGTAATATTAATAAAAATAAAAAAGATAAATAAATTTTATTTGGATATTTATGAATATTTTATCTATAGGTCGTTATTTGAAATCTTCTTGTAGAAAATTAAGATTAGTTTCTAATTTAATTAGAGGAAAAAATGTTAATATTGCTTTAAATATTTTAGATTTTACTAATAAAAAAGCTTCTTTATTAATTAAAAAAGTTTTATTATCTGCGATATCTAATGCTTATAATAATTATGGTATTAATAAAGATTTTTTAATAATTTCTAAAATATATGTTGATCATGCTCATTCTTCTAAAAGAATTATACCTAGAGCTAAAGGAAGATTAAATTATATATTAAAAAAAACTAGTCATTTAACTATATATCTTTCAAAAATTTATAATAATAAAGGTAAAAAATATGGGTCAAAAAGTTAATCCTAATATTATTCGTTTAGGTATAACAAAAATGTGAAATTCAACATGATTTGTTAATAAAAAAGATTTTGCTAATAATTTATATAGTGATTATAAAGTTCGTAATTATTTAAATAAAAAATTATCTAAAGCATTAATATCTAAAATATTAATTGAAAGACCTGCTAAAAAAAGTATTAAAATTATTATATATACTGCTAGACCTGGTATAGTAATAGGAAAAAAAGGTGAAGATATAGAAAAACTTAAAAATGAAATTTCTAATATAACTGGTGTTCCTTCTCAAATAAATATTTTAGAAATTCGTAAACCTGAGTTAGATTCTAAATTAGTTGCAGATAATATTGCTTTTCAATTAGAAAAACGTATGATGTTTAGAAGAGTTATGAAAAGAGCTATTTATAATGCTTTACGTTTAGGTTGTAAAGGTATTAAAATTAGAATTAGTGGTAGATTAGGTGGTACTGATATTGCAAGAACTGAATGATATAAAGAAGGATGTATTCCATTACATACTTTAAGAGCAGATATAGATTATAGTTTTAAACAAGCTTTTACAAATTATGGTGTAATAGGTATTAAAGTTTGAATATTTAAAGGACAAATATTGGATAAATTGTATCCTATAAAATTATATTACAATAATGTTATGAGTTTTAAAAAATATTTAAAAAATATAATAAAAAAATAATATTGAGAATTTAATTTATGTTAAAACCTAAAAAAACTAAATATAAAAAAATGCAAAAAGGTCGTAATAAAGGTTGATCTAATGATACTGAAATTATTTTTGGTAAATATGCTTTAAAAGCTGTTACTAGAGGTCATATATCTTCTAAACAAATAGAATCTGCACGTCGTGTAATAACTCGTTCTATAAAAAAACAAGGTTTTATGTGAATAAGAATATTTCCTGATAAACCTATTACTAAAAAACCTTTAGAAGTTAGAATGGGTAAAGGTAAAGGTAATGTTGAATATTGAGTATCAGTTATAAAACCAGGTAAAATATTATATGAATTAGATGGAATAGATGAATTAACTGCTAAAAGAGCTTTTAAATTAGCTAGTGCAAAATTATCTGTAAAAACAATTTTTGTTGTAAAAAATAATTTATTATGATCAACAGTAAATTTTTAAAAAATAAAAATATAGAAGAATTAAATAAAGATTTATCTTTTTTATTAAAAGAAAAATTTAATTTAAAAATGCAATTATATTTAAATAAAATTAAAAAAAATCATTTAATTCGTAATTGTAAAAAAAAAATAATTATTATTAAAACTATTTTAACAGAAAAAAAAAAATATGAAAAAAAAAAGTAGAATTAAAAAAGTTATTGTAATTAGTAATAAAATGAATAAAACTATTATAGTTAAAATTAATAGATTAGTTAAACATAAAATATATGGTAAATATATTAAAAAAAGTACTAAATTTTTTGTTCATGATGAATATAATAAATGTAATGTTGGTGATGTTATAATGATAAAAGAATTTCGTCCTATTTCTAAAAAAAAATCATGAATTTTATATAAATTATTAAAATAATAATAAGGTATTTATTTATATGATTCAAGAAAGATCTATTTTATTTGTATCAGATAATACTGGTATTAAATCAGTTATGTGTATAAAAGTATTAGGTGGAACAAGATTTAAATATGCTAATATTGGAAATGTTATAAAAGTAGTTGTTAAGGAAATTTTTTCAAAAAGTAAAATTAAAAAAGGAGATGTATTAAAAGCTTTAATTATAAGAACTAAATATGGAATACAAAGAAAAGATGGTTCTTTTATAAAATTTGATAATAATTCTTGTATAATATTAAATGATAAAAATCAACCATTAGGTACAAGAATTTTTGGACCAATTTCTAGAGAATTAAAATGTGATAAATTTATGAAAATTGTTTCTCTTGCTCCTGAAGTAATTTAATAGGAATAATTATTATGTCTTTTAAATTTTGTGTTAATGATAAAGTTATAGTTATATCTGGTAATTGTAAAGGAAAAATAGGTTTAATAAAAAAAATAAAATTTAATAAAGTTATTATTAATAATATTAATTTAGTTTATAAAAATATTAAATCTAATCCTATTAATAATATAGTAGGTAAAATTATAAAAAAAGAATCTTGAATAAATATTTCCAATATTAGTCATTTTGTTATAATTAATAATAAAATTATTTTTTCTAAAGTAGGTTTTAAATATTTAAAAAATAATAAAAAGGTTCGTTATTTAAAATATAATAATTTATTAATTGATAAAAAATAATATGAGTAAATTATATAATTTATATAAAAATGTTATTATATATGATTTTATTAAAAAATTTAATTATAAATCTATTATGGAAGTACCAAAATTAATAAAAATAGTTTTAAGTGTTAGTTTAAATTCTATAGATTTATCTCAGAATAAAATAAATAATGTTATATTAAATTTAAAATTAATTTCTGGTCAATTACCTATAATTACTAAATCTAAAAAATCTATATCTAGTTTTAAAATACGTAAAAATTTTCCTATTGGATGTAAAGTTACTTTAAGAAAAAAATTAATGTGATTTTTTTTAGATAAATTAATATTTATTGTTATTCCTAGAATTAGAGATTTTAGAGGTATTTCAAAAAAATCTTTTGATAATTATGGTAATTTAAATATTGGTATAAAAGAACATATTATATTTCCTGAAATTGATTATGAAAAAACTAAATATATTCATGGAATGAATATTTCTATTGTTATTAAAAATAAAAATATTAAAGAATCTATATTTTTATTAAATTGTTTTTCTTTTCCTTTTAAAAATTAATATAAAAATTTATAATTATTATTATGACTAAAAAATCTATTATAATTCGTGAAAATAAAAGAATTAAATTAATTAAAAAATATTATTATATAAAATTAAAATTAAAAAGAATTATTTCTAATATTAAATCTTCTAGTAAAGAAAGATGAAATGCTATAATTAAATTACAATCTTTACCAAGAAATTCTAGTATTTGTAGACATCGTAATAGATGTAAATTAACTGGTAGATCACATGGTTATTTACGCAAATTTGGATTAAGTAGAATTAAATTTCGTGAATTTGCAGTTAAAGGAGATATTCCAGGTTTAAAAAAATCTAGTTGGTAATTAAATTAATTTTTATTAAGGTAATTAATTTATGAGTATGCAAGATTCTATATCAGATATGTTTACATGTATAAGAAATGCTCAAAAGGCAAAAAAAAATAAAATAATTATTTATTATACTAAATTTAAATATTCTATATTAAAAGTTATATATTCTGAAGGTTATATTAAAAAATATAATATATTTTTTGATGTTTTAAAAAAAAAAAAAATAGTTATATATTTAAAATATTATGATAATAAACCTGTTATTTCTAATATTAAAAGAATAAGTAAACCTAGTTTACGTATTTACAAATCATATAAAAAATTACCTTTATTTATGTCTGGTTTAGGTATTATTATTATATCTACTTCTAAAGGTGTATTATCTGATAAACAAGCTCGTATTTTAAATGTTGGTGGAGAATTAATTGGTTCTATATTTTAATAAATTATTTATTAGGATAATATAATGTCAAGAATTGCAAAAAAACCTATTTTAATACCTAAAGGTATTAAAGTAAATATTATTAATAATAAAATAATTATTTTAAAAGATAATTTAATTATTGAAAATATAATTCATTTTTCTATTTTAATTATTATTAAAAATAATAAAATTATTTTAAAAAATAATAATAATAATGATAAATATTCAATGTATGCTGGAACAACTCGTTCTATTATAAATAATATTTTATTAGGTTTAGAAAATAATTTTAAAAAAAAATTATTATTAATTGGTATTGGTTATAAAGCTTATATTAAAAATAATATATTATTTTTAAATTTAGGATATTCTTATACTATTAAATATATAATACCTGATTATGTTAATATTAAATGTTTAAATAATAAAATTATAATTAAAGGTTATGATAAACAAAAGGTAGGACAGGTAGCTGCTAAAATTAGGTCTTTTAGACCTCCTGAATGTTATAAAGAAGGTAAAGGAATAAGATATTATAATGAATTTATTCGTATTAAAGAACATAAAAAAAAAATAAGTAAATAATATATATGTTAAATAAATATAAAAGACGTTTACGTAGATGTAAAAAATTACGTTCATTATATAAAAAAGAAAATAAAATTTGTTTAGTAATTTATAAATCTTCTTATCATATTTATGCTCAAATAATAAAATATACTAATAATAATTCTATTGTATTATTATCTGCTTCTACTTTAGAAAAAAAATATTTTAGTAAATTATATACTGGAAATAAAAATTCTGCTTGTATTGTTGGCAAACTTATTGCTAAAAGAGCTTTATATAGAGGTATTAAAAATATTGTATTTGATCGTTCTGGTTATAAATATCATGGAAGAATAAAAGCTTTAGCTAAATATGCTAGAAAATATGGTTTATTATTTTAATTTTTTTGGGTTTATATATATGCAAAAAATAAGTGTTAATAATAATGATTATTATGAAAAATTAATATTTGTTAATAGAATTTCAAAAACTGTGAAAGGTGGTAGAATATTTTCTTTTTCTGCTTTAACTGTTGTTGGTAATAAAAATGGAAAAGTTGGTTATGGTTATGCTAAAGCTAAAGAAGTTCCATTAGCTATACAAAAATCTTTAGATAAATCTCGTAAAAATATTATTTTTATATCTTTAAATAAAAAAAAAACTTTAAGATATTCTATTAAATATTATTATAATAGTACTATTATTTTTATAAAACCTGCTAATGAAGGTACTGGAATTATAGCTGGAAAAACTATGAAATTTTTATTTGAAGTGGCTGGAATAGAAAATATTTTATCTAAATGTTATGGATCTACTAATCCTATAAATGTAATTAAAGCAACTTTTAAAGCTTTATATAATATTCAATCTCCTTTATTTATTGCTAATAAAAGAGGTAAATTTTTAAAAGAAATTTTTTGTTAAATTAAAATTATTTAATTAGGAAATTTAATTATGTTATTTTTAAATAGTATATTTTTAATGTCTAAAAATAAAAAAAATAAACGTTTAGGTAGAGGTTCAGGTTCTGGTTTAGGTAAAACTTGTGGAAGAGGTAATAAAGGTCAAAAATCTAGATCAGGATATAATTTTAAAAGATATTTTGAAGGAGGTCAAACACCATTTTATCGTAGAATACCTAAATTTGGTTTTAATAGTAAAAAAAATATTTTTTGTAAGGAATTATGTTTAGATAAATTAAATATATTTAATAATAATACTATTATAAATTTAAAAATTTTAAAAAAAAATAAAATTATAAAAAATAATATTAAAAGTGTTAAAATAATATTAGGAAATGGATTTTTAAAAAAAAAAATTAAAATATTAGATAATAATATAAAATTATCATCTAGTGTTTATAAAATTTTAAATTATTAATTATAAATTAAGGTTTATATGGGTATTAAAAATATTTCATTTGATTCATTATTAGATAGTTTTAATGAATTAAAAAATAGATTATTATTTTTGTTTTTTTCTATATTTATATTTCGTATAGGTACTTTTATATCAATACCTGGTATAAATATACATTTATTAAATAATATATTTAAAAATAATAATAGTATTATTAATATATTTAATATATTTTCAGGTGGAACATTATTTAATACTTCTATTTTTGCTTTAGGTATTATACCGTATATTTCATCTTCTGTAATAATACAATTATTAACTTTTACTTTTCCTTCATTTTTAAAATTAAATAATAATAATATTGATAGTAGATTAAAAATTAATAGATATATGAAATATTTAACTTTATTTTTATCTATTATTCAATCTATTTTAGTATTTTTAACTATTAATAAATTTAATAATTATGGTAATATATTTTTATATAATAATTTAATTAATTATATTATTTCAATAATTAGTTTAATTACTGGAACAATATTTTTAATGTGATTAGGTGAACAAATTTCTGAAAATGGTTTAGGTAATGGTATATCAGTTATAATGTTTATAGGAATAATATCTAATTTACCTAAATCTTTATTTAATTTATTTAATTTGATTATAAATAAAAATTTATCTTATATAAAATTATTATTAATGTTTTTTTTAATTATTTTTACTATATATTTTATAATTTTTGTTGAACTTGCTGAAAGGAAAATATTAGTTATATATCCTTCTAAAGGATATAGAAATATTAAATATTTTTTTTCTTCTTATAATACTTTTTTACCTTTTAAAGTTAATATGTCGGGAATAATACCATCTATTTTTACTTCAAGTATAATGTTAATTCCTTCAGTTATTTTAATTTGATTAAATAATTTTATAAAATCTAAATATATATTTTATATTTATAATTTGTTTTTTCCTAAAAATTTTTTATATTTATTAATATATATATTTTTTATAATATTTTTTTGTTTTTTTTATAGTTTATTAATATATAATCCTAAAAATATTGCTAATAATTTAAAGATGACTGGTGCTTATATACCTAAAATTAGACCTGGTAAAAATACATCATTTTTTTTAAAAAAAAAAATTTTAAAATTAACTTTATTTAGTTCTATTTATATATTAATAATATGTTTAATTCCTGATTTTATATATAATATATTAAATATTAATTTTAGTTTTAATGGTACATCTTTATTAATTATTATAACTGTTATTATTGATTTTATATCTCAAATAAAATCTTTAATAATGTCAAATAGTTATTTTTCTATTTTTAAAAAAATATAATTAAATATATGAAAGTAAGAGCTTCTATTAAAAAAATTTGTTCTTTTTGTAAAATTGTTAAACGTCATGGTGTATTACATGTTATATGTAATAATAATCCTAAACATAAACAACGTCAGGGTTAATATTAAAATTTTAAAGGATAATAATTTATGGTTATTAGAATATGTGGAGTGAATATTTTAGAAAATAAGTCTATTTTATTTGCTTTAACTTCTATATATGGAATAGGAAAATCACGTTCTAGATTTATTTGTGATAAATTAAATATTAATTATTATATAAAAATTAAAAATTTAAATAATATTCAGATAGATTTAATAAGAAAAAATATTTCTAATTTTGTTTTAGAAGGTGATCTTCGTAGAGAGGTTATGTTAAATATTAAAAGATTAATTGATATAAATTGTTATAGAGGTATTAGACATAGAAAAAAATTACCGGTTCGTGGACAACGAACAAGAACTAATGCTAAAACTCGTAAAAAAATATATAAAATTAAAAAATAATTTTATTAAGGAATTATATTTATATGTCTAAAATAAAAAATATTAAAAAAAAAAAAAAACAAATATTAAATGGTATAGCACATATATATGCTTCTTTTAATAATACTATAATTAGTATTACTGATAAATTAGGAAATGTTTTAAGTTGAAAAACATCTGGTGGTTCTGGTTTTAGAGGATCTAGAAAATCTACACCTTTTGCTGCTCAAATTGCAACTGAAAAATGTGCTGATGTTGTTAAATCTTATGGTATAAAAAATTTAGAAATTATGGTTAATGGGCCTGGTCCTGGAAGAGAATCTAGTATAAGAGCATTATATAATGCTGGTTTTAATATTGTTAATATAAGTGATATTACTCCTATTCCTCATAATGGATGTCGTGCTCCTAAAAAAAGACGTGTTTAAATTATTTAAATTTAAGGTATTTAATAATGGCTAAATATTTAGGTCCTAAATTAAAATTGAGTCGTAGAGAAGGGGTTGACTTATTTTTAAAATCTAATTTACGTGATATTGAATCAAAATGTAAAATAGATCATTTACCAGGTCAACATTATTATAAAAAAAATAGATTATCTGATTATGGTAATCAATTAAGAGAAAAACAAAAAGTTCGTCGTATATATGGTATTTTAGAAAAACAATTTTTAAATTATTATAAAAAATCTGTTAAATTGAAAGGTAATACTAGTGATATTTTATTTTCTTTTTTAGAAAGAAGGTTAGATAATGTTGTTTATAGAATGGGTTTTGGTTCAACTCGTGCTGAAGCTCGTCAATTAGTTAATCATAAATGTATTTTAGTAAATAATAAAATTATAAATATTCCTTCTTTTATGATTTTTTCAAATGATTTAATTAGTGTAAGAAATAAAGCTAAAAATCAAGATCGTATTAAATATTCTTTGGAATTATTTAAACAACGTGAATTACCTAATTGAATAGAAGTTGATATAAAAAAAATGGAAGGTTTATTTAAATTTGTTCCTCAAAAAAAATATATTTTTTCTGATATTGAAGAACATCTTATTTTAGAGTTTTATTCTAAATAAAATATATTTAATTTATAAGGTGTAATTAATTATGATTAATGATTTTAAAATTTTAAAACCTAAATTAATTAAAATTAATGAAATTTCAAAAAATTGTTCTTTAATAGTTATAGAACCTTTAGAAAGAGGATTTGGATATACATTAGGAAATGTATTAAGACGTATATTATTATCATCTATTCCAGGTTATTCAGTTACTGAATTAGAAATTGATGGTGTATTAAATGAATATAGTGTTAAAGAAGGTTTATTAGAAGATATTATAGAAGTAATGTTAAATTTAAAAAATTTATCTATAAATTTAGATGATGGTTTATATGAAGCTATATTAACTATTAATAAAAAAGGTATAGGTCCTGTTTTAGCTTCTGATATTATTTCAAATAATAAATTTAATGTAATTGATCCTAATTATGTTATATGTAATTTAACTTCTTCTAATTCTTCTATTTCTATGAATATTAAAGTTGAATTGGGTAAAGGTTATGTTTCTTCTTTATCTAAAATAAATCAAATTAAAAAAAATAATAATAATAATTTATTAATTGGTAAATTATTTATTGATGCTTATTATTCTCCTATAAAATATGTTTCTTATAAAGTTGAAAATATTCGTTTAAAAGATTGTAGTAATTTAGATAAATTAATATTAAATATTAAAACTAATGGTACTATAAGTTCTGAATTAGCTATTCGTAAATCAGTTAATATTTTAATAGATCAATTAAAAAATTTTATTAATTTAGATAAAAATATTATTAATAATAAAAAAGATAAAAAAATAAAGTTTAATCCTATTTTATTATTATCTATTAATGATTTAGATTTTACTGTTAGATCATTAAATTGTTTAAAAAATGAATCAATAAAATATATAGGTGATTTAGTACAAAAAACTGAAATTGAATTATTAAAAACTCCTAATTTAGGTAAAAAATCATTATTTGAAATAAAAAATATATTATTATCTAAAGGATTAACATTAGGTATGAAATTAGATAATTGACCTCCTAAAAATTTTAAAAAATAATAAGGTAAAATATTTTATGCGTCATAAGAAAAAAGGTCGTAAATTAAATAGAAATAGTAGTCATAGAAAATTAATGTTTAAAAATATGATGAATTCTTTAATATTTTTTGAATTAATAAAAACTACTTTAGCTAAAGCTAAAGAATTAAGAATTTTTATAGAAAAAATTATAAATATATCTAAAATACATAATTTACATAATAAAAGAATTTTATTTTCTTATATTAGGAATAAAAAAAATGTTAATAAATTATTATATGATATAGGTCCTAGATTTATTAATACTTATGGTGGTTATACTAAAATTTTAAAATGTGGTTTTAGAAATGGAGATAAAGCTCCTTTAGCATATATAAAAATTTTAAATAAAAAATAATTATTTATATTTATATTAATATTTAATTATTTTATTTTTATAATTATTTAAATTTTATAATTTATGTTTTTGTAAATATAAATTAATATATTATTTTAAAATTTATTTATTTTTAAATTAAATTTAATTTTTATTTATTAATTTTTTATAAAATTAATATAATTTATGATTAGACCTATATTTTGTTTTTTAAATATTTATAACTTGAAAAATAATTTATTTTTAATTAATAATTTATCTTTAAATAATAAAGTTTGAATTGTTTTAAAAGGTAATGCTTATGGTCATGGAATAAAAAATATATATAAATATATTTATAAAAAAGTTGATGGTTTTGCTATTGTTTCTTTAAAAGAAGCTATACTTTTAAGAAATTTAGGTTTTAAAAAAGATATATTATTATTAGAAGGTTTTTTTGATTTAGAAGATATAAAATTATGTTTTAAATTAAATTTAACTGTTGTTATACATAGTAATTGGCAAATAAAATTATTAAATAGTATTATATATAATAATAAAAAGATTAATATTTATTTAAAATTTAATAATGATTTAAATAGATTAGGTTTTTCTTTAAAAGAAATATATAAAATTTTTAATAAATTAAAATATAATAAATTTATAAAATTTATATCTTTAATTTTTCATTTGGCAAAATCTGGACAAGATGATTCTAAAAATAATTATTTAGATAATTATTTAAGATTAAAATGTTTAAATTTTAAATATATTTCTATTTTTAGTTCTTCTGGTTTAATATGACATATTAATAATATTTATACTGATTGAGTTCGTATAGGTATTTTATTATATGGTGTATCTCCTACTGATAATTTTAATGATATAAAAAAATATGGTTTTAAACCTGTAATGAATTTTTTTAGTAAAATAATTTGTATTAGAAAAATTTCTTGTGGAAAAGGTATAGGTTATAATCATAGTTTTATTGCTTATAAAAATATGTTAATTGGAATTGTAGCTTGTGGTTATGCTGATGGATATCCTAGAAATTTATCTAATAAAAGTTTTGTTTTAATTAATGGTTATATTAAAGCTAAAATTATAGGATTTATATCTATGGATATGATGATAATAGATTTATTAAATAATAAAAATATTAAAATTGGTTCTTATGTTGAATTATGAGGTGAAAATATATATATAAATAATGTTGCAAAATTGTGTAATACTATTAGTTATGAATTAATGTGTTCTATAAATAGTAAAAGAGTTTCTTTTATATGTAAAAATAAAAAAAATAATAAATATTTTTAATATATGATTACTTTTAATAAGTTAATTTTTAAATTATGTAAATATTGATCTAATTTAGGAGGTTGTTTTATTCAACCATTAGATATAGAAGTAGGTGCTGCTACTTTTCATCCAATTACATTTTTTAATTGTTTTAATAAAAAAAAATTATTTTATTTTTATATTCAATTATGTAGAAGACCTAATGATAGTCGTTGTGGTAATAGTTATAATAGATTACAACAATATTATCAATTTCAAGTTATAACTAAACCTTCTTTAAAAAATATTCAATATTTATATATAAATTCTTTAAAATATTTAAATATTGATTTAAATTTATATGAATTACGTTTTATAGAAGATAATTGAGAAAATCCAACTTTAGGTGCTTATGGTGTAGGTTGAGAAGTTTGATTAAATGGTATGGAAATTACTCAATTTACATATTTTCAAAAGATGGGAGGATTTGATTGTATTCCTATACTTTGTGAAATTACTTATGGTTTAGAAAGAATATCTTTATATTTACAAAATGTTAATCATATTAATAAATTAATTTGAGATTATAATAATATATTTGGAAAAATAAAATATATTGATATTTTAAATAATGAAATAGATAAATATAATTATATTTTTGAAAATTCTAATGTAGAATTTTTATTTTTATGTATGAATAATTATAAATATGAATCTTTAAGATTAATTAATTTAGATAAACCATTAATTAAAATTTCATATGAATTTGCAATTAAAATGGTTTATTATTTTAATTTATTAGATGCTAAAAATTATTTTTCTAAAATAGAAAGACAAAATAATATTTTATATATTAGAAAAATTTTTAATAAAATTGCTAGTTTATATTTAAATTTATAATTTATTTTAGGAAATTTAATGTTTAATAAGGGTTTTTTATTAATAGAAATAGGTTGTGAAGAATTACCAATTAATAAATTAAAATATATTAATGTTAATTTTAAAAAATATTTTAAATATCAATTAAAAAAATATAATTTTTTATTTGATAAAATAAAAGTTTTTGTTTCAATAAGAAGAATTTCTTGTTTAGTTAAAAATTTAAGTTTTTATCAAAATTTTAAAAATAAATATAAAATAATAAAAGGTCCTAAAATTAAAATTTCTAAAAATTATATATTTGTTAATAAAAATTTGATTAATTGATCTAATAAAATAGGTTTATCTATAAAAAAAATAAAATATATAAAAAAAAATAGTATTAAAAATTTTTATTTTAAAAGAAAAAATAAAATTAATAGTATTGAAAAATTAATTTCAATTATATTAAAAAATACTTTTTTATATATTTTGAAAAATAATAAAAGTATGAGTTGAGGAAAGGGTAAATATTATTTTTTTAGACCTATTATTAATATAGTTATTATGTTTAATAAAAAAATTTTTTATACTAAAATTTTTGGTATTATATCTAATAATATAATTTTATGTAATAAATTTATTTATAATAAAAATATTTTTTTAAATGATTCTAAAAAATATATATATAATTTATTAAATTATTGTAAAGTTATAATAAATTTTAAAGATAGAAAGAAAAAAATAATTAATATTTTATATAAAATATCTTTTAAAAAAAATATATATTTTATATATAAAATATCATATTTAGATAAAATTGTTTCTATGATAGAATGACCTTTTGGAATTTTATGTAATTTTGATTCTAGTTTTTTATTTTTACCTAAAGAATTAATAATATTTGTTATTGAAAAACGTTTTGGTTTTGTTTCATTTAATAAGAAAAAGGAATTAATGAATAAATTTGTAATTATAATTGATATGGAAACTAATAATGATAATAAAATAAAATATGGTTATAAAAATGTTATTGAATCAGAATTAAATGAAATTAAATATCTTTTTTTAAAAGATAGAGAATTATATTTAATTAGTTATTTACATAAATTAAAAAATATTATTTTTCATAAAAAAATTGGTAATTTTTTAGATAAAATTAAAAGAATTTTATTTTTGTCTAAAAATATTTTAATATATTTAAATAATTTTAATATTAATGAAAATTATTTATATTATATTATATTGTTAATAAAATGTGATTTAGCAACTAATTTATGTAAATATTATAATAATTTTAAAGGTATAATAGGTATGTATTATGCATTATTAGAAGGAAAATCTATTAAAACATCTTTAATAATTAAAAATCATTATAATATTACAAATAATAATGATATATATAGTTCATTAATATTTTTAATAGATAAAATAGATGATTTAATTGGTATATTTATATTATATAATTTTAAATTATTAAAATGTAAAAATGATCCTTATGGAATAAGAAAGTTATCTTTTTTAATTATAAAAATTATTTTAAATAAAAAATTTTATATTAATTTTTATAATATATTAAAATTTTATATATTTTTATTTAAAAATAAATATAATTTAAAAAAATATAATATTTTAATTATTTTATCTTTTTTAAATAAAAGATTTTGAAATTATTTATTAAAATTAAAATATTCTAAGAAAATAATTTTTTCTTTTTTAAAATGTAATAATAAATTTAATTTTTTAGATATTAAAAATCGTATAGATACTATAATGATATATTATAATAATAAAATTTTTAATATATTTATTAATGTATATAAAAGAATTAATAATTTTTTAATAAAAAATAAAAATGATAATTTATTTTTTTTTAATATAAATTTTTTAATTGAAAAAGAAGAAATTGTTTTATATAAATATATTTTATTTTTAAAAAAAAAATATAAAGTATTTTTTTTAAATCATAATTATGTTAAATTAATGAAATATTTTTTTGTATCTATAAAAAAAATAAATATTTTTTTAAATAATATTAAAATAAATGTTGATAATAATAATTTTAAATTAAATAGATTATATTTATTAAATAAATTATGTTGTATATTTAATAAATTTTGTGATTTTAGTTTTTTTTATTAAATAATATATTTTTTTTAATTATTGCTCCTCCTAAACATATATTTTTTTTATAAAATACTACTGATTGTCCTGGAGTAATAGCAAACATTTTTTTTTTAGATAATATTTTTTTTTTTTTTAAATATATTTTACATAATATTTTTTTATATTGTTGATGTCTAATTTTTATATTACAAAAAAGTATTTTTTTTTTATTATTTTTTTTATTTATAAAATGTATATTTTTTATATACATTCCAATAGAATATAATAATTTATTTTTTATTCCACTTACTACAATTAATTTATTATTTTTTATATTTTTTTTAAATACATAATATGGTATATGTTGTCCTAAATTAATATTTAATTTTTTTCTTTGTCCTATTGTATATAAATGTAATCCTTTATGATTACCTAAAATTTTATTTTCTGTATTAATTATTTTTCCTGGTTTAGATTTTATATATTTTTGTATAAATTTAAAAAAATTTTTTTTTCCTATAAAACATATTCCTGTTGAATCTTTTTTTTTAGAATTTATAAAATTTAAATTTTTTGCAATTTTTCTTATATTTTTTTTATAATATGTTCCTAATGGAAATATACATTTTTTTATTTTTTTTTGTGTTAAATTATATAAAAAGTAACTTTGATCTTTTTTTTTATCTATACCTTTTATTAAATAATATATATTTTTTTTTTTTTTTTTAATTATATAATGTCCTGTAGATATAAAATTTGCTTTTAATATTTTTATAGAAAATTTAATAAATATTTTAAATTTTATTTTTTTATTACATAATATATCTGGATTTAAAGTTTTATTTTTTTTTTGATTTTTTATAAATTTACTAAATACATATTTTCAATATTCAAAAGATAAATTTATTTTATATAATTTTACATTTAATAATTGACATATTTTTTTTGCATCTTGATAATCTTTTTTATATTTACATTTTTTTATATTATTATTATTATTATTATTTTCTTCTCAACATTTTATAAATACACATTTTATTTTATAACCTAATTGTTTTAATATTCATACTGTTACTGAAGAATCTACTCCTCCTGATAATGCAATTATTACTTTAATTATTTTATATATTTTCATATTTTATATTTTTGAAATATTCAATTATTTTATTTATTTTTTTGTAAATTTTTAATTTTATATTATCTAATAATATTTTTAAAATATTACTTTTATTTATTTTTTTTAATGATATAATAAAATTTTTTTTGTTTATTTTATTGTTTATTTTTATATATATATTTCCTAAAATTTGATTTTTTGATATTGGTGCTTTTAAAATATTAAAAAATAGTATTAATATTTTTTTTTTTATTTTTTTTTTTTTATTATAATTTATATATATATTTTTATTTATTCCTATAGGAATAATATTTTTTTTGCTTAATCATATTTTTTTATGTAATATATTTTTTTTTTTTTTAAATAATTTTTTAGTTTTAAAATTTTTAAATCCTCATTTTAATATTTTTTTAGCATAATAATTTCTATCTTTTATTGATTTAGCACCTAATATAACTAATATTAATCTATTATTTTTTTTTTTTGATGAAATTATTAAATTATATTTTGCTTTATTTGTATGTCCTGTTTTTACTCCATCTATATTTAAATTTTTATTTCATAATAATGAATTTCTATTTATTTGTTTAATATTATTAAAAGTAAATTTTTTTTTTTTATATATTTTATATGTTTTTGGAAATTTTTTTATTAATAAAATACTTAATTTTGCCATATCATATGATGATGTATATTGTTTTTTATGATCTAAACCATGTGAATTTATAAAATTAGTATTTTTTAAATTCATTTTTTTTTTATATTTATTCATTAATTTTACAAATTTTTTTTCACTACCAGATAAATATTCTGCTATAGCTACACATGCATCATTTCCTGATTGAATTATCATTCCTTTATTTAAATCAGATATTTTAACTTTTTCTTTATTTTTTAAAAACATTAGTGAGGATTCTTTAAAAATTGGATTTTTTCAAAAAGAATTATTATTAATTTTTACTAAATCATTTTTATTAATTTTATTTTTTTTTAAAAAATCTGATAAAATATAACTAGTCATAATTTTAGTTAAACTTGCTGGATATAATTTAAGATTATGATTTTTTTTAGCTAATATTTTAGTAGATTTATAATCTACTAAAATATAAGATTTTACATTTATATTTTTAATTGTTTTAGAATATAAATTTTTATTGTATAAATATAATAAAAATAATAATAATAATATTTTATGTTTTTTCATATTTTAATTAAATGTTTCTTTTTTTTTTAATGACATAATAATTCCAAATATAGATATATTAATTACTAATGATGTTCCTCCATAACTTATTAATGGTAATGGTATTCCTACTATAGGAAATATACCACTTACCATACCTATATTAATTATAATATGTATAAAAAAGTTTATTATTAAATTAGATATTAATAATTTACTAAATATATCATTTATATTTATTGAAATTATTATAGTTTTTATTATTAATATTATATATATTAATAATATAATACATATTCCTATAAATCCATGTTCTTCAGCTATTAAAGTAAAAATAAAATCAGTTTTATTTTCTGGTATAAAATTAAATTTTGATTGTGTTCCTAAAAATATACCTTTTCCATATAATCCTCCAGATCCTATAGCTATTTTAGATTGATTTATTTGATAACCATTATTTAAAATATCTGTATTTTTATTAAATAAAGTTATTATTCTATTTTTTTGATATTTATGTAATAAAAATTTTCATGATAATGGTATACTTAAAATTATTAATATTGTAATAAAAAAAATAATTTTTTTGTTTATTCCACTTAAATATAAACCTATTGCTCCATATATTAATATTAATATAGAAGTTCCTAAATCTGGTTGTAAAAATATTAGTATACTTGGTATTAAAGTTATAATTATTATTAATATAATATTTTTTATTTTTTTTATTGGATAATTATTATATAATATTTTTGTTATTAATAATGGTACAGCTATTTTGGCTATTTCAGATGGTTGAAATTTTATAATTTTTATATTTATTCATCTTTTAGCTCCATTTATTATATATCCATACAAAAAAACATACAATAAAAGTATATTACATATTATATATATAATATATGCATTGTTTATATAATCTTGTTTTTTTAATTTTATTAAATATAACATTATTATTAAACTGAATATTATATGAAAAATTTTTTTATATATTATAATTATATTTTTGTTACTTGCACTGTATAAAATTAATAAACTATATATTAAAATAATAATTATACATGATATTATTATAATATCTATTTTTTTTATATATTTTTTATTCATAAAATTATGTTTTAATTTTATTTAAAATAATAAAATCTGTTATTTTTCTTACTATTTCTCCTATTTTATCTCCATTACCTCCATGTTCTAATATAATTGTAATTGCAAATTTAGGATTTTTATATGGTAAAAAAGCATTCATTAATATATGATCTTTAAAAGATTTTTTTATATTTTTTTGTTTTTCATAATGATTTTTTATTGAATATACTTGTGCTGTTCCTGATTTTACAGCAATTTTATATTTTGTATTTATAAAATTTCAATATGCTGTTCCATTTTTTTTATGTGCTACTCCATACATACCTTTTTTAATAATTTTTCAATTTTTATTTTTTATATTTTTTATTATATATTTTTT
This sequence comes from Candidatus Stammera capleta, assembly GCA_036689225.1. Classification (GTDB taxonomy): domain Bacteria; phylum Pseudomonadota; class Gammaproteobacteria; order Enterobacterales; family Enterobacteriaceae; genus Stammera; species Stammera capleta_AH. The sequence goes on from CP144768.1 coordinate 62,093, forward strand.
ATTTTTTTTTTTATATTTATTTAATAATAAATGTGGTTTTATAATATATCCATTATTTATTAGAATTAATAATGCTTGATGAATTTGTATAGGTGTTGTAATTAAATAACCTTGTCCTATACCTATAGATATAGTATCTCCTAAATATCATTTAGAATCATATTTTTTTTCTTTTCATTTTTTATTAGGTAAAAATAATTTTTTTTCGTTTGGTAAATCTATATTTGTTTTATTTCCAAATTTAAATTTTTTAATTCAATTTATTATTTTTTTTATACCTAAATGATATGATAATTGGTAATAAAATGTATCTGATGATTCTTCTATTGATTTAATTATATTTAGTTTATTATGTCCTGTTTTTTTTCAATCATGAAATATTTTGTTTGATTTAGGTAATTTTCATCATCCTGGATCAAACATTTTAAAATTTTTATTTATTATTTTTTCTTCTAATGAAGCTATAGCTATATATGGTTTAATAGTTGAAGCAGGTGGATATATTCCTTGTATAACTTTATTAAATAAAGGAGAATCTTTATTATTTAATATTTTTTTATATTTTTTTTTTGATATTTTTTTTGTAAATATGTTTGGATTAAAACTTGGTACAGATATTAATGATAATATATTTCCATTTTTACAATTTGTTACTATTATAGATGCGTTATTATTTTTTATTAAATTATAAATAAATTTTTGTAATTTTATATCTATAGATAATTTTATATTTTTTCCTGCTTTTGGTAATTTTATAATATATTTTAATATTGTTTTTCCTTTATTATTTTTAATAATTTTTTTATATCCTTTTTTTCCATATAATTTTTTTTCATAATATTTTTCTATTCCTGTTTTTCCAGTTATATTTTGTTTGTTTTTATTATTAATATTTATATATCCTATTACATGTGACAATATATTTTTAAATGGATAATTTCTTTTTGTATATTTTTTTATTTTTACACCTTTTAATAATGGTTTATATATATAAAATTTTATTAAGTTATTTTTATTTATAATATGTGATATTTTAATATTATATTTTTTATTATTTTTATATTTTTTTTTAAAATATTTTATTATTTTATTTGATATTTTTATTTTTTTAAATATATTTATAATATTTATAAAATTTTTTATTTTATGTGGTAAAATATTAATATAATAATAATTTTTATTTATAGCTATAGGTATGTTATTTCTATCTAATATAATTCCTCTATGTGGTATAATAGATATTATTTTAATATAATTTTTTTTAGATAAAATATAATATTTTTTAAAATTTATTATTTGTAATTTATATATACAATATATTATATATATTAATATAAATGTTAAAATAATTGTTATATATATAATTCTATAAATAAAAATTTTATTTTTTTTTTCATATATTAATTTCATATTTTTAAAATTTATAAATAATGTTATAAATAATTTATTATTATTTATTATAATAAATAAATTTTATAATTTATATAAATTATTATTTATATAATATAAATAAATTTTATTTTTAGGGAAAAATAATGTTTAAAAATCCTATTAAAACAAAAAGTTGAAATAAAATATTAAATCATTTTAATTTTATTAAAAATATTAAAATAATTGATTTATTTAAAAAAGATAAAAATAGATTTGAAAATTTTTCAAAAAATTTTAAGAATAAAATTTTAATTGATTATTCTAAAAATAAAATTAATTTAGAAACAATTAATTTATTTTTAGAATTATTAAATGAAATAAATTTTAAAGATTATATTTTATCTATGTTAAATGGTGAAAATATTAATTTTACAGAAAATAAACCTGTTTTAAATTTTTTATTAAGAGATTTAAATAATAAATTATTAAAAAAAAAAAAAGAATTATTAGATTATAAAAAAGATATAGATGCAAATTTAAGTAAAATTAAATTTTTTACAAATAAAATAATAAATGGAAATTGATTAGGATATTCTGGTAAAAAAATAAAAAATATAGTTAATATAGGAATAGGTGGTTCAGATTTTGGTCCTAGAATGATTATAAAATCATTATATAAATATAAAATTAATAATAATCAAAAATTTTATTTTATATCTAATATTGATGTTTCAGAAATTTTAGAATTAATTAAAAAAATATCTCCTGAAAATACTCTTTTTATAATTTGTTCTAAAAGTTTTACTACTATAGAAACATTATTTAATGCTAATATAAGTAAAAAATGAATTTTAGATTATTATGATAATAATATTTCTTCTTTAAATAATCATTTTATATTAATATCTAGTAATTTTAATGAAGCAATAAAATTTGGAGTAAATTTAAATAATATTTTTATTGTAGATGATTGAGTAGGAGGTCGTTATTCTTATTGTTCATCTTTTGGATTATCTATATCTATTTTTATGGGTTTTAAAAATTTTAAAAAATTACTTTATGGAGCTCATGATGTAGATTTACATTTTTTTAATTCAAATTTTGAAAATAATATACCTATATTATTAGCAATAATAAGTATTTGATATAATAATTTTTTTAATTATTGTATAGAAGCTATTTTAGTTTATAATAATAAATTATCTTTTTTACCAACTTATTTACAACAATTAATAATGGAATCTAATGGTAAATATGTAGATTATAATGGTAATTATATAAATAATTATTATACTTCTCCAATAATTTTAGGAGGAATTGGAACTATATCTCAACATTCTTTTTTTCAATTATTACATCAAGGTACTTATATTATTCCTTGTGATTTTATAGTTGAAATATCTAGTTTTTATAATATTGATAATTCTCATTTAGTATTATTATCTAATTTTTTATCTCAAACTCAATCTTTAGCTTTTGGAGATAAAATATTTAAAAATAATTTTTTAAATAAAAAAAATATTAATATTTATAAATTTATGAGATTTAAAGGTAATAGACCTAGTAATAGTATTTTAATTAATAAAATTAATCCATATAGTTTAGGTGTTTTAATTACTTTATATGAATATAAAGTATTTACTCAAGGAGTTATATTAAATATTTCTAGTTTTGATCAATGAGGAGTAGAATTAGGTAAAAAATTATCTAAATTTATATATCCTTGTTTAAAAAATAAATGTGATATTAATAGTAATATTTATAAAAATAAAATTTATTTAGATAATTCTACTTTAAATTTGATAAATTATTTTAAAAAAAATTTTAATTTTTAGTTATTTATTAAGGATTTTATAATTATGCCTAATATTAAATCTTCAAAAAAAAGAGTTTTAATTAATAAATATAGAAGAAAAATTAATAATATTAATAAATCTATATTAAAAACTTATTTTAAAAAAGTTAAATTTTTTATTAATAAAAATAATAAAAAAAAAGCATTAATTAATTTTTATAAATTTCAATCAATTATAGATAAATTATATATAAAAAAAATTATTTGTTTAAATAAATCTTCTAGATATAAATCTATTTTAATAAAATTAATTAATAAATTATAATTATAATATTTTTTTATTTAAATTTTTATTTATTATATAATTTATTATTTTACAATATTGTTTTATATTTATTTTATTAATTCTAATATTTGGATTAATATTTATTAATTTAAATTCTTTAATATTTATAAAGTTTTTTATATTATTATATATTTTTTTATTTTTTTTAAAAAAAATATTATTCATTATATGAATAAATAAGTTTATTTTTTTTATATTATATTTATTTTTATTAGAAGTTAATTTTAATAATGTTGATTCTATTTTTGGTTTTGGTTTAAAATTATAATTTTTAATATTTATTATTTTTTTTATTTTAAATAATGAATTTAAAATTATAGTTGTTTTAGTTTTTTTTTTATTTTTTTTATTAAATATTAAATTATTTGCTAATTGTTTTTGTAATAATATATGTATATCTTTTATAAATTTATAATTTTTTATAAATTTATATATTATTTTATGAGATATATAATATGGTATATTTCCAATTATTCTTATTTTTTTTTCAATATTTAAATTGAAATTAAAATTTAATATATCTATGTTGATAAAATTTATATTTAATTTACTTTTTTTTTTACATAATTTAATTAAATTATTATCTATATCTATAGCTGTTATATTTTTTGTATATTTATATAATTCTTTAGTTAATATACCATTACCACATCCTATTTCTAAAAAAAAATCTTTTTTTTTTGGTTTTATATATTTTATTATTTTTTTAATTATTTTTTTATTAATTAAAAAAATTTGTCCTATATCTTTATACATTTTATTTTATTTTATAAATAATTTATAAATATTTTATATAAATTTTCTTTTTTCGCCATTTCCAAATAAATTTTTTTTACATCTTTTACATATATTATATTCTTTAATTTTGTATATATTTTTTACATAATGTCAACATCTTTTACATTTAATTCCTTTTATTTTTTTACATTTTATTTTAAAATTTTTATATTTTTTTTTTTTATTTAATATTTTTATTTTTAATTCTGATGTTATAAAAAAAAATTTTAATTCTGATTTAATTTTTTTAATTTTATTATAAAATTTTTTTTTTATATATAATATTAATTTTATTTCTAATGAAGATTTTATTTTTTTATTTACTTTTTTTTTTTCTAAAATTTTATTAAAATTATTTTTTATATTAATTAATTTTTTTCAAATATTTTCATTTATTTTATTATTTTTATGTAAATAAAAAAGTTTATTAAATCAAGTTTCTTTATATATTGAAGAATTTTTTTTTCTATTTGGTAAATATTTAAATATTTCTTCTGATGTAAAAGATAATATAGGTGATATTCATTTAGTTATTGATTCTAATATCATTCATATAGTAATTTGTAAACTATTATATGGAATAGTATTTTTTTTTATAGTATATTTTCTATCTTTTATTATATTTAAATATATTGAACTTAAATATATTGTACAAAAATTTATAATTTTTTTAATTATTTTATAAAATTTAAATTTTTTATATAAATATATAATTTTTTTTTGTGTTTTTTTTGTTTTATGTATAATTCATTTATCTAATAATAAAATATTTTTTTTTTTTATATTTTTTTTAATAAAATCATAGTTGTCTAAATTTGATATTAAAAATTTTATTGTATTTCTTATTTTTCTATATAATTCTATTGTTCTTAATATGATTTCATTTGATATATTTATATCATTATAAAATTTTGTTGATGATGTTCATAATCTTAAAATATCTGATCCAAATTTTTTTATTATTTTATTAGGATTCATATAATTTTTTAAAGATTTTGACATTTTTTTACCATTTTTATCTATTATAAATCCATGTGATATTATTTTTTTATATGGTGCACAATTATTTATTGCAGTATTTATTATTAAAGATGACATAAATCATCCTCTAAATTGGTCTGATCCTTCTATATATATATCACTTATTATATTTTTTTTAAATTTTGGATTAATTATTGTAAAACATGTTGCACCTGAATCAAATCATACATCTAATACATCTTTTATTTTTTTATATTTTTTATGTTCTTTTCCTAAAATTTTTTTTTTATTTATATTATTTCAATATTCTGGACCAATTTTTTTAATTTTTTTTATTATTTTTTTCATTAAAAATATTGTTTTTGGATGTATTTTTTTTGTTTTTTTATTTATAAATATTGGTATTGGTGTTCCTCATATTCTTTGTCTAGATATACATCAATCAGGTCTATTAATTATCATTTTTTTAATTTTTTTATATCCTCATTTAGGTATTCATTTTACTTTTTTAATTGATGTAAGAAGTTTTTTTCTTAAATTATTTTTATTTATATTTATAAATAATTGAGATGTAGATTTAATTAAAATTGGTTTTTTATGTCTTCAACAATGAGGATATTTATGTAATATATTTTCTTCTAATATTATTTTATTTTTTTTTTTTAATACATTAATTATTATTTTTTCTGCATTTAATATATTATTATTTTTTATATTTTTTATATATTTATATTTTATATATTTTCCATGTTTATTAATTAAATTAATTCCTTTTAAATTATTTTCCTTACATATTTTATAATCTTCTTCACCATGTTCAGAAGCTATATGAACTATACCTGTTCCACAATTTTTATCTATATTATTATTTAATATTATAGGAGTTTTATTATTTGATATTGGATGAATTGCTAATATTTGTTTAAATAATTTTCCTTTAATTGAATATATTTTTTTATAATTTATATTTGTTTTTTTTATTATTTCTTTTATTTTATTTTTTAATATTATATATATATTTTTTTTTTTTTTTATAAGTGAATATTTATATTTTGGATGAATAATTATTCCACAATTTCCAGGTATTGTTCATGGTGTTGTAGTTCATACAATTAATTTTAAATTATGATTTTTATATTTTTTATAATTTATATTTATTTTTTTAAAAAATTTTATTTTATTAAATATTTTAAATATGAAATATATTGATTTTGATATTTTATTTTTATATTCTATTTCTGCTTCTGCTAAAGAAGATTTGCATTGAGTACATCAATTTATAGGTTTTTTTTTTCTTTCTATAAAATTTAGTTTTATTAATTTTCTTAATACTTTTATTGTATTTGATATAGTTTTAAAATTCATTGTTTTATAATAATTTTTTCAATCAGCTAATATTCCTAATCTTATGAAATTATTTTTTTGTTTTTCAATTTGTAAATTAACATATTTAAAGCATGATTTTTTAAAATTATTATAATATTTATTTTTAGATTTATTTTTTTTTTTTTTTAAAATTTCTAATTCTATAGGTAATCCGTGACAATCTCAACCTGGAATATAATTTATATTAAAATTCATAAAATTTTTATATTTTATTATTATATCTTTTAATATTTTATTATAAGCATGTCCTAAATGTATATTTCCATTTGCATATGGAGGACCATCATGAATTATAAAATTTTTTTTATTATTTTTTTTTTTAATATTTAAATATAAATTATTTTTTTTTCATTTTTTTAAAATATTAATTTCTTTTATATTCAAATTTGCTTTCATAGGAAAATTATTTTTTGGTAAATTAATTGTAGATTTATAATCTATATATTTTTTTTTCATTTTTTATTTTAGAATGTTTTATATTTTAAATATTTATTTTAAATTTTTGTTAATAATAATTTTATAGATTATAATTATATATTAAAAGAAAAAAAAATTATATATTTTATAATTTATATAAAATATTTTTGTATTTTCTAGTTGATATTTATAAGTATGTACTTATTATATCTTTATATAAGATTAAAATTTTAATGAGGATTAAATATAATGAGTAAAGTTATTGGTATTGATTTAGGTACTACTAATTCTTGTGTTGCAATAATGGAAAATAATAAAGCTAAAGTTATAGAAAATTCAGAAGGTGATCGTACTACTCCATCTGTAGTAGCATATACTAAAGATAATGAAATTTTAGTTGGTCAACCTGCAAAACGTCAATCTATTACTAATCCTGAAAATACTTTTTTTGCTATAAAAAGATTAATAGGACGTAAATATAATGATTCTGAAGTTCAATGTGATGTTAATATAATACCATATAAAATAGTTTCTTCTAATAATGGTGATGCTTGAATTCAAGTAAAAAATAAAAAAGTTGCTCCTCCTCAAATTTCTGCAGAAATTTTAAAAAAAATGAAAAAAACTGCAGAAGATTATTTAGGTCAAAAAATATCAGAGGCTGTTATAACAGTTCCAGCATATTTTAATGATACTCAAAGACAAGCTACTAAAGATGCAGGTCGTATAGCTGGTTTAAATGTTAGAAGAATTATTAATGAACCTACTGCAGCAGCTTTAGCATATGGTTTAGATAAATCTAAAAATAATAGTATTATTGCAGTTTATGATTTAGGTGGTGGAACATTTGATATTTCTATTATTGAAATAGATAATATTGATGGTGAAAAAACTTTTGAAGTATTATCTACTAATGGAGATACACATTTAGGTGGTGAAGATTTTGATAATAAAATAATAAATTTTTTAGTATCTGATTTTAAAAAAAATTATAATTTAGATTTATCTAATGATTCTCTTGCTATGCAAAGATTAAAAGATGCTTCTGAAAAAGCTAAAATAGAATTATCTTCATCTAAACAAACTGAAATTAATTTACCTTATATTACTGCTGATAATAATGGTCCTAAACATTTAAATATAAAATTAACTAGAGCTAAATTAGAATCTTTAGTAGAAGATTTAATTATTAAATCTATAAATCCTGTTAAAACAGCATTAAAAGATGCAAATTTAGATGTATCTAAAATACAAGATGTAATTCTTGTTGGAGGTCAAACAAGAATGCCTATGGTTCAAAAAAAAGTAGCTGATTTTTTTAATAAATCTCCAAGAAAAGATGTTAATCCTGATGAAGCTGTAGCTATTGGAGCTGCTATACAAGGTGGAGTATTATCTGGTGAAGTTAAAGATGTTTTATTATTAGATGTAACTCCTTTATCTTTAGGAATAGAAACAATGGGTGGAGTTATGACTACATTAATAAAAAAAAATACTACTGTTCCTACTAAACATAGTCAAGTATTTTCTACTGCAGAAGATAATCAATTAGCTGTTACTGTACATGTATTACAAGGAGAACGTACTAGAGCAATAGATAATAAATCTTTAGGTCAATTTAATTTAGATGGTATTCAACCTGCTCCTAGAGGAGTACCTCAAATAGAAGTTACTTTTGATATTGATGCTGATGGTATATTACATGTTTCAGCTAAAGATAAAAATACTGGAAAAGAACAAAAAATTACTATTAAAGCTTCATCTGGTTTAAATGATTTTGAAATTAATAAAATGGTTAAAGATGCTGAAATTAATTCTGAATCTGATCGTAAATTTGAAGAATTAATACAATCACGTAATCAAGCTGATCATTTAATACATACAACTCGTAAACAAATATTAGAATTAGGTGATAAAATTTCAAATGAAGAAAAAGATTCTATTGAATTAAATTTAAAAAAATTAGAAGAATTATCAAAAGGTGAAGATAAACAATCTATAGATAAATGTATACAAGAGATAATACAATTATCTAGTAATCTTTATAAATATAATAATAAAAATAATATTAATGATGATAAATATAAAGATATTAATAAAGATGATAAAGTAGTTGATGCAGAATGTGAAGAAGTAAATAATAAGGATAATAATAATAAATAATATTAAAAATATGTTTATATAATATAGGTTTATAAATGTCAAATAAAGATTATTATGATATTTTAGGTATTTCTAAAAAAGCTAATAAGCAAGAAATTAAAAGAGCATATAAACGTTTAGCTATTAAATATCATCCTGATAGAAATAAAGGTAATAAAATTTATGAAGAAAAATTTAAAGAAATACAAAAAGCTTATGAAATATTAAATGATGAAAAAAAAAGATCTATGTATGACCAATATGGTCATACTGCTTTTAATCAAGAAAATTATAGTAATGATTTTAATTATACTAATGATTTTAGTGATATTTTTGGAGATGTTTTTGGTGATATTTTTAGTTCGAAAAAAAAAAAATATTCTAATAATGATAATATAAATTCTAATGTTATATATAAAATTAATATTACTTTAGAAGAAGTAATTAAAGGTGTTACTAAAAAAATTAAAGTTAATTTAATACAAAAATGTACTATATGTAATGGAAATGGTTGTAAACCTGGTACAAATCGTAAAGTATGTTCTACTTGTAATGGTAATGGAAATATTCATATTAAACAGGGTTTTTTTACAATTCAACAAACATGTCCTTCATGTAATGGTGATTGTTATATAATTAGTGATGTTTGTTATATTTGTAGAGGTTCAGGTACTAAGAAAGTATATAAAAATTTTTTTATTAAAATTCCTTATGGAATAAATAATGGTGATCGTATACGTGTAGTTGGAAAAGGTAATTATAATATATATAAATCTAAATTTGGAGATTTATATATTGAAGTAAATGTTAAAAAACATTCTATATTTAAAAGATTTAATAATGATTTATATTGTAAAATTCCTATAAATTTTGCTATAGCAGCATTAGGAGGAAATATAAAAATACCTTCTTTAGATAAAAAAATAATATTTAAAATTCCTCCAGAAACTCAATCTGGTAAAATATTTCGTATAAAAAATAAAGGTATTAAATCTTTTAAAGATAATAAATTTGGTGATTTATTATGTAAAATAATAGTAGAAACTCCTATTAATTTAAATAAAATTCAAAAAAAATTATTATATGATTTTGGTATAACTTTGAATAAATATAAAAAAAAAAATAATCCTAAATCAGAAAGTTTTTTAAATAATATAAAAAATTTTTTTAATTCTTTAATTTAATTTTTTATATATATAGGGAATTTTTTACATATATTTAATATAATTTTTTTATTTTTTTTAATATTAATATTATTTTTTTTATTTAATATTTTACATATTATTTTTGTTATTTTTATTATATATTTTTCTTTTATTCCTCTGCGAGTAATTGCAGATGTTCCTATTCTTATTCCAGAGGTAATAAAAGGTTTTTTTTTATCATTAGGTATACAATTTTTATTTACATTTATATTTATTTTATTTAATATATTTTCTGCTTCTAATCCTGATATTTTTTTATTTTTTAAATTTATTACAAATAAATGTGTTTCTGTACCATTTGAAATTATTTTATATTTTTTTTTTATAAAAATTTTTGACATTATTTTTGCATTTTTTATTACTTTTTTTTGATATTTAATAAAATTTTTATTTAGTGCTTCTTTAAATATTAAAGCTTTTGCTGCTATAGTATGCATCATAGGTCCTCCTTGTGTTTCAGGAAATATAGATGAATCAATTTTTTTATATAATTTATAATTATTACCCTTTGCTAATATTATTGCTCCTCTTGGACCACATAATGTTTTATGTGTAGTAGTTGTTACTATATCTGCAAAATTTATTGGATTTGGGTATATTTTTGCAGCTACTAAACCTGCTATATGTGACATATCTATCATTAATATACTATTATATTTATTTGATATTTCTTTAAATATTTTTCATTTACATATTTTAGAAAATGAAGAAAATCCTGCTATTATTATTTTTGGTTTATATTTTTTTGTTAAATATTCTACTTGATTATAATCAATATCTTCTTTTTTATTTAATTTATATAATTTTGCATTATATATTTTTCCTGATAAATTAATTTTTGATCCATGAGTTAAATGTCCTCCATGATTTAATTTCATTCCTAATATTGTATCTCCTGGTTTTAATATTGCATTATATATAGCAAAATTAGCTTGTGAACCTGAATGAGGTTGTACGTTTACATAATTTGCATTAAATAGTTTTTTTGCTCTTTTAATTGCTATATTTTCTATTTTATCTATATATTTACATCCTGAATAATATCTTTTTTTATAATATCCTTCAGCATATTTATTTGTTAATATTGATCCTTGTGCTTTCATTATATTTAAACTAGTATAATTTTCTGATGCTATTAAATTAATACTATTTTCTTGTCTTTTTTTTTCTAATTTTATTAATTTGAAAATTTTATCTTTATATTTCATATTTTTAATGTATATATATATTTTATTAAAATAATTATAATAATATATGTATATATATATATGTTATTATATACGATATAGATTGTATTATTATTTTTTTAATAAAAATTAAATATTTTATTATTTTTTTATTTTTAAATTATATATAAATTTTATTTTTATTTTAATAAAAATATTTTTTTTAAAATAACATATATTTTGCTTTTGGATATATAATATAAATTTTTTTTTTATAAAAATTTTTTATTTTATTTTTAAATTGATAATTATTAACTATAATTTTTATATTTTTTTTATATAAATTTTTAATTTTTTTTTTAAATTTTTTAAAACAATTATATTTTTTTATATATTTTTTTTTATTATTTATATTATTATATGTAATAATATTATTTATATTATTATATATAATAATTGATATATTTTTATTTGTTATTTTTTTTATTTTTATATTTTTTAATATTATTTTGAAAGAGTTTAATTTTATTATTTTAATTTTTTTATTTTTTAGTTTGAATATTTGTGCTATATTTAATGCTATTCTTGTTCCTATAATACTACCTGGTCCTTTATTTATTAAAAAATAATTTATTTTTTTTATTTTTATGTTGTTTTTTTTAAATATTTTATTTATTAATACTAATATATATTGATTTTTTTTTTTATTACTAAATTTATATTTAGTAAATATTTTATTTTTATATTTTATTGCTACAGAATATAATTCTGTAGATATTTCTATTGCTATTATATTTTTATTAATCATTTATTTTTATATATAAATTATATATATCTTTTAATATTTTTTGTTATATTATATAATAATATATATATTATAATAATTTTGTAAATTTTATATTTTTAATTTTAAAATGAATAGTTTAAAATCAGATTCTTTAGGAAAAATTTTAGTTAAAGCAAGAAAATCTTTAAATTTATCTAAAAAAGATATATCTAAAAAATTATGTTTAAAATTAGAAATTATTAATAATATAGAAAATGATATTTTATCTTTTTGTAAAATACCTAAAGTTTTTTTATATGGTTATATATATTCTTATGCACGTTTAGTTAATATTCCTAGAAGGAAAATACTTTTTTTTTTAAAAAAAAATAAAATTAATAGTTGTATAAATAGTAATTTTATTAATAAAATTTCTTATTTTAGTTTATTTATAAATTTCATATATTTGAATCGTTTATATATTGTTAAATTATTAGTTTTAACTTTTTTATCATTTATTTATTTTTATGAATTTTAATTATTTTATATATTATATTAATATATGTGTAAATTAAAAGTGAAATCTTTAAAAGGTATGCATGATTATTTTTTTGAAAATATTTATTTAATTAATTATATAAAAAAAAGATTTAAAAAAATTATTTCACGTTATTCTTTTGAGGAAATAATTTTTCCAATATTAGAAAATAATTTTTTATTTACTAAATGTATAAGTAAAGATTGTAATCTTTTTTATAAAGAAATGTATTCTTTTTTAGATAAAAAAAATATTTTTATAAGTTTAAGACCTGAAGGTACTGTAGGATGTTTAAGAGCTTATATACAAAATAAATTATATTTAAATAATTTTTTAAATAAATTTTGATATATAGGTCCTATGTTTAGATATGAAAATACACAGAAAGGACGTTTTAGACAATTTTATCAAATTGGATTAGAATCTTATGGTAGTTTAAATTTTAATATGGATATTGAATTATTATTGATAATTAATGATTTTTTTAAAAGTGTAAATATTAATAAATTTTTAATTTTAGAAATAAATACTATTGGATCTTTAAATGATAGAAAAAAATATATTAATTTTATATATGAAAAATATAATAAAATTATTAATAATAAATTAAATATTAATAAAAAAATTAATTATTTTAAATTAATAGATAATAAAAATAAAAATTTTTTTAAAATATTTAATAATATACCTAAATTTAAAAAGTTTATTAATAAAAATTCTTTAAATAATTTTTATAATTTATGTAATAAATTAGATTTTTTAAATATAAATTATAAAATTAATTATAATTTAGTTAGAGGTATAGATTATTATAATGATTTTGTTTTTGAATGAAAAATAAAATCAAAGTATATTAATAATAATAATAAAACTAATACTATTTGTGCTGGTGGAAGATATGATTTTCTTTCTAAAAATATATCTAGTTTATTTATACCTGCTGTAGGATGTTCTTTAGGTTTAGAAAGATTATTTATTTTTTTAAAAGATTTAAATAAAAAAAATATAAAAAAAAAAAATATTGATATATATATTATATCATCTTATAATGATAAATCTAGATTATTAGGAATGTTTATATTTAAAGAAATATTAAATTCTAATTTAAATAATATTAAAATTTTTAATGATCATAAATTTTATAATAAAAATTTAAATAATGTTATTAAAATGGTAATAAAAAATAATGTACGTATATTAATTATTATAGATAAAAAAGAAATAAAATATAATTATATAACTATTAAAGATTTATATTTTAATAAACAAAAAAGAATAAATAAATTTTCTGTATTAAAAACTATAAATATTTTTTTAAAATTATAATTTTTTATGTTAACTATAGCTATAGTAGGAAATTTTAATGTAGGAAAAACAAGTTTGTTTAATTTTTTAACTAATACTAATTTTTCATTTTCTAATAATTATAAATATTTTACTTTAGATTATAATTATGGTTTTTTAGATTATAATTATATTAAATTTAATAATAATATTATTTTAATTGATACTAATAGTATTGAAAAAAAGGTTTTTAAAAAAAATAAAAATAATAATAATATTTTATTACATTTTAAAAAAAAATTTTTATATTTAATTAAAAATGTGAATTTTATTTTTTTTTTAGTTGATTCTCATATTATTACAGATAAAGATAAATATTTATCAAGATATTTATTTAAATTTAATAAAAATATAATTCTTTTATTAACTAAAAAAGATTTAAATATTAATTCAATATTAAATAAGAAATATTTTTATTGTTTAAAAGTTAATAATATATATTATATTTCTATATATGATAAATATAGTATATATAAATTATTAAATGATTTATTAAATAAAAAAAAAATAGAAAATAAAAATTTAAATTTTTATATAAGTAATATAAATTATTGTGTTAATTTAGATAAAAATTATTATATACATAAAAAATATTTATTAAATAATAAAAATAATATATATAATTATAAAATTATAAAATTTATTATATTAGGAAAGGATAATGTTGGTAAATCTAGTTTATTAAATTTATTTTGTAATAAATATAGATCTGTTATATCTAATGTATCTGGATGTACAAAAGATTTTATAATGTCATTATATAAATATAATAGTAATTTTTATTATTTAATTAGTGATTCTCCTGGTTTATGTAAAAATAAATATTATTATAATGAAATAATTTCTATAGTTAATTTAAATTTTAAAATAATTTTATATGTTATAGATATTAATTTAAATATTTCTAAATTTGATTTAAATATATTAAATTTTTTTTTTAAAAAAGGTAAATATATATTATTATTATTTAATAAATGTGATAATGTAAATAATAATTTTTTAAAAATATATAAAAATAATTTAATTAAAAAATATGATTTTATGAAATATATTAATATATATTTTTTATCTTGTATAAATTGTAATTTTAATATTTTAAATAAATTATTTAAAGATATATATTTAAATTATATTAATATTTTTTTAAATTGTTTAGATAATTTTAAAGTAAATTGTATTTTAAAAAAATTTAATAAAAATCAAAATAATTTGATTTTTAATTTAAAATATGCTTTTATTTATAAATATTATCCTTTAATAATATGAATATGTGGAAATAAAATTAATATGATTAATAATTCTTATAAAAAATATTTATTAAATTTTTATATGAATCAATTAAATTATAAAGGTTTTAAAATATTTTTAAAATTTAAAGAAATATATAATAATTGTAAAAATTAAGTAAATATTTAATAGACAATCGCTATTTATATTAAATTAAGTAGAGGAAAGTCCGGACTCCATAGGATAAGATGCCAGTTAATATCTGGAAAAATATTTATTTTATGAATAGTGCAACAGAAAATAACCGCCTATTTTAAAATTGGTAAGGGTGAAAAAGTATGGTAAGAGCATACTATATATTGTAGTAATATAATATATGTGTAAACTCCATCTGGAGCAAAGCTAAATATAAAAATTAAGATATTTATATTTATTTATATAAATAATATAATACAATGTATTTTTCCTTACATATATTTTATTTTTTATGGTAAGCTGCTTGAATTAATAAGTGATTATTAATCTAGATAAATGATTGTCTTTATTTTAAAATAAATAAACAGAATCCGGCTTATAATTAAATATTAATTTTTTAATTAAATTGATAATATATGTTAAAAATATTTAATACTTTAAATAATAAAAAAGAATTTTTAAATTTTAATAATAAAAAAATAATAAATTTATATGTTTGTGGTGTTACTGTATCTGATTATTGTCATATTGGTCATGCTAGAACATTTTATTTTTTTGATATTTTAATAAAATATTTAAAATATTTAAATTATAAATGTAATTATATTAGAAATATAACTGATATTGATGATAAAATAATTTTAAATTCATATAAATATAATATTTCTATTAAAAATTTTTCTAATTTAATGATTTTAAATATGAATAAAGATTTTAAAGATTTAGATTTTAAAAAACCTAATTTTGAACCAAAAATAAGTAATTATATAAATTTAATAATTTTTTTTATAAAAAAATTAATTAAAGATAATTATGCTTATATTTCATATAATGGTGATGTTTTATTTAATATTAAAAAAATTAAAAATTATGGTATGAATATATTAAAAAATTTTAATATTATTAAAAATAATATTAATAATAGTAATTTTGTTTTATGAAAATTAAATATAAATTCTAAAATAAAATATTTTGGTTGAAATTCTCCTTGAGGTATAGGTAGACCTGGATGACATATTGAATGTTCTATTATGAGTTATAAATATTTAAAAAATATTGATATTCATGGTGGTGGTTTAGATTTAATTTTTCCTCATCATGAAAATGAATTTATATTATCTAAATGTTTATTTAAAAATAAATATTTAGTTAAATATTGAATGCATACTGGTATGGTTATAAATAATATGGGTAAATTATCTAAATCTAAAAATAATTTTTTTAAAATAAAAAATTTATTAAAAATTTATCATCCCGATATTATAAAATTTTTTCTTATGTCTACTCATTATAGAAAAAATTTAAATTTTAATTTTTTTGATTTAAATAAAGCTAAATTATGTATAAATAAAATTTATTTTTCGTTAAGAAATTTAGATTTAAATATATCTTTGTTAGATAAAGATATATTTTTTTTAAAAAAATTTGATTATTATTTTAATTTATATATGAATAATGATTTTAATATACCTAAAATATATTGCTTATTTTTTAATATGATTAATAAAATTAATATTTTAAAAAAAAAAAAAAATTATATTTTAGCTAGTAAAATAGGTATTAAACTTAAAAGATTTGCTAATTTATTAGGTTTATTAAATGATGATAGTATAAATTATTTTTTAAATAAAAAAAATAAATTAAAAAAAAAAATTTTTATAATTAAAATTAATAAATTTATTAATTTACGTAATAAAGCTCGTTTATTAAAAAAATGAAAATTAGCAGATTGAATAAGAAATAGATTATTAAAGAATAATATTTCTATAGAAGATAATGAAGATATTACTAATTGATATTTCAATTAATATTTTTTTTATATATTTTAATAATATTTTTTAATAATATAGATATTGTCATAGGTCCTACTCCTCCGGGAATAGGAGTAATATATTTTATTTTTTTTATTATTTTATTATTTAATTTTATATCTCCTTTTATTTTATTATTTTTGATATTAAATCCTATATCTATAATTATACAATTTTTTTTAATATTTTTAATAGAATATTTATTATATTTTCCTATTGCACTTACTAATAAATCAGAATTATTTATATAATTATTAATATTTTTAGTTTTTTTATTTACTATTGTAATAGTACATCCATGATTAAATAATTCCATACTCATTGGTTTACCTACTAAATTTGATGATCCTATTATTAAAGCATTTAATCCTTTTAGTTTTATATTATTTATTTTTAATAATTTTATTACTCCATATGATGTACATGATCTTATATAAGGATTTCCTTGACATAATTTACCTATATTATATGGATGTATTCCATCTACATCTTTATTATAATTAATATGATTAATTATTTTATTTGTATTTATTTTTTTTGGTAGTGGAAGTTGTATTAGTAAACAATCAATATTTTTATTTTTATTTATTTGTTTTATTTTTTTTATTATTATTTTTTCATTAATATATTTATTGTAGTTATATATTTTATATTTTATATTAGTATATTTAAAATATTTACATTTTTGGTTTATATAAATTATTGATGATTTATTTTTTCCTATATTTATTATATTTATATTAGGTTTTCTATATTTTTTTTTTTTAAAATATTTTATTTCTTTTTTTATTTTTTTTTTTGTTAAATTAAGATATTTTTTACCATATAAAAATTTATATTTTTTCATTTTAATTTGACTTTTATATTATATTAATGTTAGTATAATTATATTTTTTTTAAAAAGCGCTCTTAGCTCAGTGGATAGAGCAACAGCCTTCTAAGCTGTAGGTCACAGGTTCAAATCCTGTAGAGCGTGTTTTATTTTTTTTTAAAAGGATTTTTTTCAAGTGAAATTTTTAATACTTGTTTAATATTTTTTAAACAATAAATTTTTATTTTTTTTTTTATTTTTTTTGGTATTTCTTCTAAATTTTTTTTATTTCCATAAGGAATTATTATATTTGTAATTTTTTCTTTAATAGATGCTAATATTTTTTCTTTTAATCCTCCTATAGGAAGTATGTTTCCATGTAAAGTTATTTCTCCAGTCATAGATATATTTTTTCTTACAAAAATTTTTGTTAAAGTTGATATAATTGATGTACAAATTGTTATTCCTGCACTTGGTCCATCTTTAGGTATAGCTCCTTCTGGAACATGTACATGTATATCTTTATTAAAATAGAAATTTTTTTTGATATTTAATTTTTTATATAATGATTTAACTACTGTTAATGATATTTTTATAGATTCTTTCATTACTTTTCCAAGGGATCCTGTATATATTAATTTTCCTTTTCCTGGAGTACATAATGTTTCTATTAATAATATTTCTCCTCCCATTTCAGTTCATGCTAATCCTATTACTTGTCCTATTTTATTTTTTTTATATATTTTTTCTTTATAAAATTTTTTTATACCTAAATATTTTTTTATATTTTTTTTATTTATTTTTATATTTTTACATTTTTTATTAATTGTTATTTTTTTAACTGTTTTTCTACATATTTTAGCTATTTCTCTTTCTAAAGATCTTACTCCTGATTCTTTTGTATAATATTTTATTATTTTTATTATTACATTATTATTTATTTTTAATTCATTTTTTTTTAAAAAATTATTTTTTATTTGTTTAGGTATTAGATATTTTTTTGCTATATTAATTTTTTCGTATTCATTATATCCAGATAATTTAATTATTTCCATTCTATCTAATAATGGTATAGAAATATTATTAATTGAATTAGCTGTAGCTATGAACATTATTTTTGATAAATCATAATCTATTTCTATATAATGATCATTAAAATAATTATTTTGTTCTGGATCTAATACTTCTAGTAATGCAGATGATGGATCACCTCTTATATCAGAAGATATTTTATCAATTTCGTCTAATAAAAATAATGGGTTTTTTACTTTTGATTTTGTTATTTTTTGTATTATTTTACCTGGCATAGATCCTATATAAGTTTTTCTATGTCCTCTTATTTCTGCTTCATCTTTAATTCCTCCTAATGACATTTTAATATATTTTCTTCCAGTTGCTTTTGCTATAGATTTTCCTAAAGAAGTTTTACCTACCCCTGGTGGTCCTATAAAACATAATATTGGACCTTTTATTTTATTAGATCTATTTTGTACAGCTAAATATTCTAAAATTCTTTCTTTTATATGTTTTAATCCATAATGATCTTTATCTAATATTTTTTTTGCTTTATTTAAGTTTTTTTTTATTTTAGTTTCTTTGTATCATGGTATTTGTATAATTCAATCTATATAACTTCTTATTACTGTAGCTTCTGCAGATAATGGAGACATTATTTTTAATTTTTTTGATTCTAATTTTATTTTTTTTTTTATTTCATTTGGTAATTTTAATTTTTTAATTTTTTTTTTTAATATATCATATTCATTTAAATTTTTATTTTTATTGTTAAGTTCTTTTTGTATAGCTTTTATTTTTTCATTTAAATAATATTTTTTTTGATTTTTTTCTATTTGTTTTTTTATTCTTTTTTTTATTTTTTTTTCTATTTTTAAAAATTCTATTTCTGATTGAATTATTAATAGAATATATTTTAATATTTTATTTATTTCTGATAATTCTAATATATATTGTTTATGTTTTAATTTTATTGGTAAATGTGTTGAAATAATATTTGTAAATTTTTCTATATTATTTATATTATTTAATGAATTTAATATTTCTATAGGTATTTTTTTATTTAAATTAATATAATATTTAAATTGATTTTTTATTGTTTTTACTAAAATATTTTGTTTTTTAATATTTTTTTTTTTTATTTTAATTTTTTTAATAAATCCTATAAAATATTTTCCTTTATCTTGTATTTCTATTATTTTAGCTCTATATATTCCTTCAACTAATATTTTAACTGTATTATCAGGTAATTTTATCATTTGTAATATATTTGATAATGTTCCTATATTATATAAATCTTTTATATTTGGATCATTATCAAAAGGGTTTTTTTGAGCTACTAACATAATTTGTTTATTTTGTTTTATAGATAATTTTAAACAAAATATAGATTTTTTTCTTCCTATAAAAAGAGGTATAATTGTATTAGGATATATAATTATATCTCTTAATGGTAGAATTGGAATCTCAATATTTTTTTGAGATTTTATATGCATATTTTATTCCTTTATTTTTTTAAATATAATTTTAGGTTTTTTATTTTTTTTTATTGTATTTTTATTTATTATTATTTTTTTTATATTTTTTTCTGATGGACAAGTATACATAATATTTTTTAAAATATTTTCTATTATATTTTTTAAACTTCTAGCACCTATTTTTTTTTTAATTGATTTTTTTACTATTTCTTTAAGAGATTTTTTTGTAAATATTAATTCTATATTTTCTAATTTAAATAAATATTTATAATATTTTATTATAGAATTTTTAGGTTTAATTAATATTTTAAATAAAGAATTTTTATTTAATTTATTTAATTTTATTATTATTGGTATTCTTCCTATAAATTCTGGTATTAATCCAAAATTTATTAAATCTTTTGTTTCTATATTTTTATTATAATAATTATTTTTTTTTTTATTTAAATTAGCATTAAAACCAATATTATTATAATTATTTAATCTTTTATCTATAATTTTATTTATTCCATTAAATGTACCACTACATATAAATAATATATTTTTTGTATTTATAGGTATATAATTATCTTGAGGATGTTTTCTACCTCCTTTTGGAGGTATATATACTATACTTCCTTCTATCATTTTTAATAATGATTGTTGAACTCCTTCACCTGATACATCTCTAGTTATGGATATATTTTTTGATTTTTTTGCAATTTTATCTATTTCATCTATAAAAATTATACCGTTTTCTGTTTTTTTTATATCAAAATTACATTTTTGTAATAAATTATATATAATATTTTCAACATCTTCTCCAACATATCCTGCTTCTGTAAATCTTGTAGCATCTGTTATACAAATTGGAATATTAAATTCTTTTTCTATTATTTCTGCTAATAATGTTTTACCACAACCAGTTGGACCTATTAATAATATATTAGATTTATTTAAAGTATATTTATAATTATTATCATTAATAATTTTATAATGATTATATATTGTTGTAGATATTATTTTTTTTGCATCATTTTGATTTATAATATATTTATCTAATATATTTTTTATATTTATAGGTTTATATTTATTTATATTAAAATATATATATTTTTTTTTATTATTTTTATTTTTTTTATTAAAAAAACATATACAATTATTACATATATATATATTTTTATTTATTAAAATTTTTTTATTATTTTTTTTACATATTGAACAGTATATTTTTTTATTAATTTTATTTTCTATATTCATATTAAATTTTTTAATTTTTTTTTTTAATAAAATATTTACGTTTAGTTAATATTTTATCTATTATTCCATATTTTAGTGCCTCTTTTGGTGATAAAAATTTATCTCTTTCTGTATCTGTTTTAACTTTATTATATTTTTGTCCAGTATTATTAGAAAGTAATTTAGTAATTTTTTTTTTAATTTTAATTATTTCTTTTACTTGTATTTTAATATCTGTAACTTGTCCTTTAAAATTTCCTAAAGGTTGATGTATCATAATTCTTGAATTAGGTAAACTAAATCTTTTATTTTTTTCTCCTGAAGATAATAATATTGCTGCCATTGAACATGCTTGACCTATACATATAGTATTTATTTTTGGTTGTATAAATTTCATAGTGTCATATATAGACATGCCTGAAGTTATAACTCCTCCTGGAGAATTTATATACATGTATATATCTTTTTTTTTATTTTGTGATTCTAAATATAGTAATTGTGTAATTATTATATTTGATATTTCATCTTCTATATATCCTGTTAAAAATATAATTCTGTTATTTAATAATTTTGAATATATATTATATATGTTTTTATTTTCATTAAATATATTTTTATTTTTTTTATATAAATACATAAATTTTATTTTTATTTTTAATTAATATTATATATATAATATATATTATTTTTTATATTTTTTTATAATATTATCTAATATTTTATTTATTAATTTATAACTATTATATGCTCCAAATTTTTTTGCTAATAATATACTTTCATTTATTATTATTTTATAAGGTAGTGTTTTTTTTATTTTTAATTCATATATTGATATATATAATATAGAATATTCTATTTTTCCTATATATTTTGTATTTTTATATATGTATTTATTTATTATATTATTTATGTGTTTATAATATTTTTGTACTCCTTTTAAAATTTTAATTAAATATTTTATGTTTATATTATTTAATATATTTTTTTTAATTTTTTTAAATTCTTTAATTTTATATTTTATATTTTTTTTTTTTTTTAATATATTTCATGAATATATAATTTGTAATGCTAGTTCTCTTGTTTTAATATTTTTATTAAATTTTTTATTTTTTTGCATTTATTATTTATTACTTCTAAAAATTATTCTTCCTTTTTTTATATCATATGGACTTATTTCTACTGTAACTTTATCTCCTTTTAATATTCTAATATAATTTTTTCTCATTTTTCCTGATATATGAGCTATTATTTTATATCCGTTGTCTAATTTAACTTTAAACATAGTATTTGGTAATGTTTCTATTACTATACCTTTTATTTCTATATTTTTTTCTTTTATCATTTTATTTTTTATTTTTATTTAAATATTTTTGAGCATCTATTGCTGCTATACATCCTGATGATGAAGCTATTATAGCTTGTTTATATTGATTACTAATTATATCACCTGCTGCAAATATTCCATTTATATTTGTCATGGATTTATATTTTTTATTTTTTAAAATTATATATCCTTTTTTATCTAAATTTATATTTTTTTTTATAAATTTTGTATTAGGTTTAGAACCTATAAATATAAATAATCCGTTAGTTTTAATTTTTTTTTTTTTATTATTTATATTTGATATAATAGAAATTTTTTTTAAAATATTATTTTTAATATATATATTTTTTATTATATAATTTTTATAAAATTTTATTTTATTTTTTTTTATGTTTTTATATATTTTTTTTATTAAAATATTTTCTCCTATTAATTTTTTTTTTCTATGTATAATATTTATTTTTTTTGCTATTTTACATAAAAATAAAGATTCTTCTATTGCAGTATTTCCTCCTCCTATTATAGTTACTATTTTATTTTTATATAAAAATCCATCACATATAGCACAATTTGATATTATTTTTCCATATAGTTTTTTTTCATTTTTTATTCCTATTTTTTTTGGAATTGTACCGGTAGCAATAATTATTGTTAATGAATAAAATATTTTTTTTTTTCCTATTAATTTAAAATATTTTTTTTTTTTTTTTATTTTTATTATTTTGTCTTGTATAATTTTAGTTTTGAATTTTAAACTTTGTTTTTTAATTTTTAATATTAAATTTATACCATTGATTCCATTTTTTTCTCCAGGTCAATTTTCTATTTTATTAGATTTTATTATTTGTCCTCCTTCATTATCTCCTGTTATTAATATTGGTTTTAAATTTGATCTAGCTGCATATATTGATGCTGAATATCCTGCTAAACCTGATCCTATGATTATTATTTTATTTATTTTTTTCATTTGTATTTTATATTTTAAAATATTATATATTAATATATAATAAAATTTATTATATAATTATTTTAATTTTATTTTAAATTTATTTTAAATTATATTTATGTTAAATATTAAATTAATATTAAATAATATTTCTTATTTTGAAAAAAAAATTAAAATTCGTAAAAAAAATTTTAATATAAATAAATTATTAAATATTTATATTATTTATAAAAAAATGTTAAAAGAAATAGAATTTATTAAATATAAACATAATTTTTTATCTAAAAAAGTTTTTTTATATAAAAAAAAATTTTTTCATTTAATTTATTTAAAATATTTTATTAAGTTAATAAAATATAATATTATTTTTAAAAAAAAAAAATTAAAATTAATATTTATTAAATTAAATAAAATTATGTCTTATATACCAAATATTATAGATGATGAAGTTCCATTGGGTAAAAATGACAATTTTAATAAAATTATATATAAATGAGGAAAAATTAGAAAATATAATTTTAAAATTATAGATCATATTAATTTTGGTAAGTTTAATAATAGTATAGATTTAGAAACTTCTAGTATTATTAGTGGTTCTTCATTTAGTATTTTAAAAAATGATATTTGTATGTTATATAGAGCTATTTCTCAATTTATGTTAGATACTCATGTTATTTTAAATAAATATTCTGAAATATATGTTCCATATATAGTTAAAAATATATGTTTATATGGTACAGGACAATTACCTAAATTTAAAAATTATTTATTTCATATATTTAATAAATATGAAAAAGAAAAATTATCTTTAATTCCTACAGGTGAAGTTTCTTTAGTTAATTTATTTAGAAATAAGATATTATATGATAAAGATTTACCAATTAAGTTAGTTTCATATACACCTTGTTTTAGATATGAATCTAAATCTTATGGAAAAAATAATAGAGGTTTAATTAGATTAAATCAATTTGATAAAGTTGAATTGATACAAATAATTAAATCTGATTTTTCATCTATATGTTTAGACAAATTAACATTAGATGCTGAAAAAATATTAAAAATGTTAAAATTACCTTATCGTAAAGTTTTATTATGTAGTGGTTCTATGAATTTTAGTTCTTCTAAGACATATGATTTAGAAGTTTGATCTCCTATAACTAATTCTTATATAGAAGTTTCTTCTTGTTCAAATACTTTAGATTTTCAATCTAGAAGAATAAATTTACGTTATAAAAATATTAATAGTAAAAAAAAAGAGTTTTTACATATTTTAAATGGATCTGGATTAGCTATTGGAAGAATTTTAGTATCTATAATAGAAAATTTTCAAATTAATAGTGGTTTAGTTAAAATACCTAAAGTATTACATAAATATATGAATAAAAAAAAATATATTAATTGTTTTGAAAAATAATAATATGAATATACATAAATTTTCTGTTGCTCCAATGTTAAATTTTACTGATAAATATTGTCGTTATTTTTATAGTTTATTAAGTAAAAATATAAAATTATATACTGGTATGATAAATACTAGTTCTTTTTTATTTAGATATAAAAATAATAATTTATCTTATAATAATATTAAAAATAATATTGTTGCTATACAATTTATAGGTAATATACCTAAAGATTTATATCTTTGTTCACAAATAGTTGAAAAATTAAATTTTTCAGAAATAAATTTTAATATAGGTTGTCCTTCTTTAAATTGTAAAAAAAATAATTTTGGTTTTTTTTTATATAAAGATATACAAAAAATTATAGATTGTTTAAATGCTATAAGTTATGGATCATCAAAAATAATTTTATCTATTAAATTAAGAATTAATTTTTTATATTCTTATGAAAAATTTTTAAATTTTATTTATAAAATTTATATTAATACTAAATGTAAAATTTTTATTATTCATGCAAGAAGTATTATAAAAAATAATTTTTCTACAAAATTTAATTTAAAACATCCATATTTAAATTATAATTGAGTATATAAAATTAAAAAAGATTTACCTAATTTAATAGTAATTATTAATGGTAATATTAATAGTATTGAAAATATTGATTATCATTTAAAATATGTTGATGGAGTAATGATAGGAAGATATATATATAAGAATCCATTATTTTTATTAAATATTAATGAATATATAAAAAAAAAAAAAATATTTAATAATAATAAATTATTTAAATATAATTATAAAATAAATTTTAATATAAGAAAAATATTATTATATTTATATATTTATATTAAAAAAGAAATGTATTTAAAAAATATTAATCCTATTAATATTATTAAACATGTTTCTAATATATTTTATAATGTTAATAATTCTTTTAAATTTCGTAATAATATTATTAAATCTTGTTATATATTTAAAAATTTTTATAATTATTTAAATTTTGAAAAATTTATTATTAAAGGATATTAATATTTTTTTTAAAAATATAAATTTTAAAAAATAAATTTATAATAATTTTATTTTTTATTTATTTTTTGCTATTTTGAAAGCTTCAACCATACTATTATATAATATATTTTCTTTTTTTTTATTATTATTATTATTTTTATATTTTTTTTTTGTTTTATTTATTATAAGATAAATTATTCTTTTTTTAATATCTATATTTATTATTTTTGTATTTATAATATCATTTATTTTTTTTTTTTTTGTTATATATTTATATTTTTTATTTTTTTTATCTTTTATATTTATTTGTCCTTCTATATTATCTTTAAATATAACAAATATTATATTATTTTTTATTTTAGTAATTTTAGATTTTATATTTTTTTTATTTTTATATATTTTTATATATTTATTAAGAGGATCTTCTTTTAATTGTTTTAATCCTAAAGATATTCTTTCTTTATTTATATCTATTTGTAATATTATAGTAGTTATTTTTTCACCTTTTTTATATATATTTTTAAAATTATTATTTTTATTTATTCAAGATATATCTGATGTATGAATTAATCCGTCTATGTCATTTTCTAATTTTATAAAAATTCCAAATTCAGTAATTGATTTAATAATACCATTAATTTTTTTTCCTATTTTATATTTTTTTGAAAAATTAATTCATGGATTAGGATTACATTGTTTAATTCCTAATGATATTCTCCTTTTTTCTTTATTTATATTTAATATTATTGCTTTTGTTTTTTGTCCTATTTTAAAAATTTTAAAAGGATTAATATTTTTATTTTTTCAATCCATTTCTGATATATGTACTAATCCTTCTATTCCTTCTTTTATTTCTATAAAACAACCATAATCAGTTATATTTGTTATTTTACCTTGTATTTTAGTATTTATTGGATATTTTTTTTCTATAGATTTTCATGGATCTTTAGTTAATTGTTTTAGTCCTAAAGATACTCTTGTTTTTTCTTTATCAAATTTTATTACTTTTAATTTTATTTTTTGACCTATATTTAATATTTCACTTGGATGTTTTACTCTTTTTCATGCTATATCTGTTATATGTAATAATCCATCTAATCCACCTAAATCTATAAATGCTCCATAATCTGTTAAATTTTTAACTGTTCCATATAAATAAATTCCTTCATATATTTTTTTAAGTAATTTTTCTTTTTCATAGTTATTTTCATTTAAAATTATAGCTTTTCTAGATAATACTATATTATTTTTTTTTTTATCTAATTTTATTATTTTAAATTCTAATTCTTTTCCTTCTATTTCTGATATATCTTTTATTGGTTTAACATCTATTAATGAACCTGGTAAAAATGCTTTTATTCCATCTATATTTACAGTTAATCCACCTTTAACTTTACCATTAATAATTCCTTTAATATTTAGTGATTTATTATATGATTTTTCTATATTTAATCATGTTTCATATTTTTTAGCTTTTTCTCTTGATAATAGAGTTTCTCCTCATTCACTTGCTATATCATCTATAGATAAATCTACTATATCATTTATATTTATGTTTATTTTTCCATTTATATCTTTAAATTGTTCTATTGGTATATATGATTCTGATTTTAATCCTGAATCTATAATTACTATATTATGTTTTATGTCTATAACTTTTCCTTTAATTATAGAACCATATTTTAAATTTTTTTTTTTGATTGATTTTTTAAATAATTTATTAAATAATTTATTCATATTATTTTATATATATGTATATTTTTAGTTTAAATATAATTTTAAAATGTTAAATCATCGAAATCTATAGATAAATCTTCATTTTTATTATTATCTATTTTTTTTTTTTTTATATTATTATTATTATTATTATTGTTATTAATATTATTATTTTTATTACCTAACATTTTCATTGTTCCTTTTGAATTTACTATTATTTCTGTTATATATTTTTCATATCCATTTTTATCTTTTCATTTTCTTGTTTGTAATGATCCTTCTATATATATTTGTGATCCTTTTTTTAAATATTTTGAAGCTATTTCTGCTAATTTACCAAATAATATTACTTTATGTCATTGTGTTTTTTCTTTTTTTTCCCCTGTTTTTTTATCTTTTCATATTTCTGATGTAGCTATACTTAAATTTATAATTGCATTTCCATTTGAAGTATATTTTATTTCTGGTTTTTGACCTAAATTACCTATTAAAATTACTTTATTTATACCTTTACTAGTCATTTTATTATTTTAGATTAATATTTTTATATATATTTAATTATAATGTATATATATAAAAATATATATATTAATTATTTTGTTTTTTTATATTATATATATTATAATATTTATTTTAATTATAGTTATCAAATTTTGATATTTCTCCATTAAATATTAGATTTATTTTTCCTATAGGTCCATTTCTTTGTTTACCTATTATTATTTCAGCAATTCCTTTAGATTTTATTTTATCATTATATAATTCATCTCTATATATAAACATTATTAAATCTGCATCTTGTTCTATTGATCCAGATTCTCTAAGATCTGAATTAACTGGTCTTTTGTCTATTCTTTGTTCAGAAGATCTATTTAATTGAGATAAAGCTATTATAGGTATTTTTAATTCTTTAGCTAATAATTTTAATGAACGTGAAATATCTGCTATTTCTAAAGCTCTATTTTCTAATGTAGAAGATGATTTCATTAATTGCAAATAATCTATCATTACTAAACTTAATCCTTTATTTTCTTTGTATATTTTTCTAGTTTTTGATCTTATTTCATTATGTGTAATTGTACATGAATCATCTATAAATATATTATTTTTTTTTTTAAGTAAGTCTATTATATTTGATATTTTTATTCAATCTTGATAATTTAGTTTACCTGTTTTTATTTTACTTTGTTCTATTCTAGATAAAGAAGATATTATTTTTATTATTATTTGTTCTGATGACATTTCTAAACTAAATATTAATACTGGTTTTTTTTGATTAATTGATATATTTTCACATAAATTAATAGCAAATGTTGTTTTACCCATTGATGGTCTACTTGCTATTATTATTAAATCTGATTTTTGTAATCCAAAAGTTTTTTTATTTAAATCTTTATAACCTGTATCTATTCCTGTTATATCAAAACTTGGATTTTTATATAATTTTTTTATTTTTTTTTTAGTTTTTTTTAATATAGAATTTATGTTAATTGGATTATTATTTTTATTAATTTTTTTTTCTGATATTTTTAATATTTTTGATTCTGCTATATTAATTATATCTTTACTATTTTTACCTTTAGGATTATAACTTATTAATATAATTTCATTAGCTATATTTATTATTTCTCTAATTATTGATTTTTCTTTTATTATTTCAGCATAATAATTTATATTAGTTAAATTATTTATATTTTGTGAAATTTCAACTAAGTAATTAAAACCTCCTATTATTTCTAATTTTTTATTTTTTTCTAATGATTCTGATAAACTAATTAAATCTATTGGTTTATATAATATAAATAATTTATTCATTTCATTAAATATTATTTGATGAGATTTATAAAAAAAATCTTTTTTTTCTATAATTTTATTTATATTATCTCAATTATTATTATTTAAAATTAATCCTCCTAATACTGATTGTTCTGCTTCAATAGAATATGGTTGTATATTATTTTTTTTATTTACATTTTGAATATATTTTTTATTTTTTTCCATATATTATTATAGTTTTTATTTTAAATTAAATATTATTTGTAATTTAAATTTTATTTTTTATAAAATTATTATTAATATGTTTTTATAATAATTTATATATAATTATATTTTTTATTATTTTATTTTTTCTAAATAATTATATATTAATTATTATAATTATAATTTTAATTATAATTAAATATTAAATTAATAAATTTATTTATATAATTTTATTTTTTTTTAAATAAAAAAAATTTATTATTTTGGTTTTTTTTTTTTTTATATATTTTTCAAGTATTTGGTATATTTATATATTTATTTTTTTTATGTGTTTCTATATATATTAAACTATTTTTTTTTATTAATTTATTTTTTTCTATTATTTCAATAGATTTATTTAATATATTAATCATTTTATATGGAGGATCTATAAAAATTAAATCTAATTTTATGTTTTTATTTTTTTTTAATCAAGTTATTAAATTTATATTTATTATTTTATAATTTTTATAATTTATTTTTTTTAAATTTTTTTTTATATTTTTATATATTTTATAATTTTTTTCTATAAAAAATACAAATTTTGCATTATTAGATAAACATTCTATACCTAATATTCCACTTCCTGAAAAGCAATCTAAACATATTTTGTTTTTTATATTATTATTTAATCAATTAAAAATTGTTTTTCTTACTTTTATTAAAGTAGGTTTTAATAATTTATTATTTATTGTTTTTATATGTATATTTTTTAATTTTCCTGATATTATTTTTATATATTTTTTTTTCATATTATATTTTATATTTTATAATATAAATTATTTAATGTTTATTAAAATATATTTTAATATATATATATAATATATTTATATTTATATTATTATGTATTAATATGTTTAATAATATTATTAATTCTAATTTATTTAATAAAAATAATTTAAATTCTTATATATATATGGTTAATTCTTTACCTGTTTTATCTTTAGAAAAAGAACATAAATTAATTACTAGATTTTATTATTATGGTGATTTAGAATCAATAAAAGAATTAATTTTATTAAATTTACGTTTTGTTATATATATAACAAAAAATTATTCTGGTTATGGTTTATCTAGATTAGATTTAATTCAAGAAGGTAATATTGGTTTAATGAAATCCATAAAAAAATTTAATCCTTTTTTTGGTGTTAGATTAATATCTTTTGCTATTCATTGAATTAAAGCAGAAATACATAATTATATATTAAAGAATTGGAGAATTGTAAAAATTGCTACAACTAAATCTCAACGTAAATTATTTTTTAATTTAAGAAAAATTAAAAAAAAAATGGGGTGGTTTAATAATAAAGAAATAAAATTTATTTCTAGTAAATTAAATGTTTCTAAAAAAGATATAATAGAAATGGAATCTAGAATGTTTAATAAAGATATAGAAATAGATTTTAATATAAATAATTTTAATAAAAATAAGTTTTTAAATATTTTAGGAGATAAAAATTCTAATTTTGCTAATAATATAGAAATATATAATTGAAAAAAATATATTTTTAAAAAATTAAAATTTTCTTTAAATATATTAGATAATAGAAGTAAATATATAATTATTTCAAGATGATTAAATAATAAGAAAAAAAAAACATTAAAAAAATTGGCTGAATATTATTCAGTTTCTGCTGAAAGAATTCGTCAAATAGAAAAAAATGCTATGAAAAAAATAAAAATATTTTTAAAAAATAAAAGTAATTTTTAGAATTTATTTTGTTTTTATTATTAATGATTTTATATTTATAGGTTTTTTGTGACTACTATATTATGTGTTAGAAAAAAAAATTTAGTTGTTATGGGTGGTGATGGACAAGCTACTTTTGGTAATGTTATTTTAAAAAGTAATGTAAAAAAAGTTCGTAAATTATATTCAAATAAAATTATTGCTGGTTTTGCTGGTGGTACAGCTGATGCTTTTACATTATTTGAATGTTTTGAAAAAAAATTAGAAATTTATCAAGGTAATATTATAAAATCAGCTGTTGAATTAGCTAAAGATTGAAGAACAGATAGAAATTTAAGAAAATTAGAAGCTTTATTAGCTATTGCAGATATTAAATATTCTTTAATAATTACTGGTAATGGTGATATTATTCAACCTGAAAATGATTTAATTGCTATTGGTAGTGGAGGTTCTTATGCATTAGCTTCTGCAAGATCTTTATTAGAAAATACTGATTTAAATGCTCGTTGTATAGTAAAAAAATCTTTATCTATTTCAGCTGATATATGTTTATATACTAATCATAATTTTATTATAGAAGAATTATGTTATTAATATTTTTTAAAAGGTTAAAATATGTATAATGAAATGACTCCTCAAGAAATTGTAAATGAATTAAATAAATTTATTATTGGTCAAGATAATGCTAAAAAAGCAGTTGCTATTGCTTTAAGAAATAGATGACGTAGAATGCAATTAACTAAAGAATTTAGAAATGAAATTACTCCTAAAAATATTTTAATGATAGGACCTACTGGTGTAGGTAAAACTGAAATAGCTCGTCGTTTAGCTAAATTAAGTAATTCTCCTTTTATTAAAGTGGAAGCTACTAAATTTACTGAAGTAGGTTATGTTGGTAAAGAAGTTGATTCTATAATAAGAGATTTAATAGATTATGCTGTAAAAATGATTAAAAATCAAACTATAGAAATTAATATATTAAAAGCTAAAAAAATAGCTGAAAAACGTGTATTTAATATTTTAATTCAAAATTTAGATAAAAATAATGATAAAAATTATGTTATAGAAAAAGATTCTATATTACATAAATTACGTAATGGAGATTTAGATAATAAAATTATTGATGTTAATATTAATATTCCTTCATTAGGAATAGAAATAATGTCTCCTCCTGGTATGGAAGATATGACTAATCAATTACAATCTATTTTTCGTAATTTGAGTAGTAAAAAAAAAAAAATACATAAATTAAAAATAAAAGATGCTATGAATTTACTTATTGAAGAAGAATCATCTAAATTAGTTAATTTTGATGATGTTAAACGTAGAGCTATTGATTTAGTAGAACAACAAGGTATTGTTTTTATTGATGAAATTGATAAAGTTTGTAAAAGAGGAGAAATTAGTGATTCTGGTGTATCTAGAGAAGGAGTTCAAAGAGATTTATTACCTTTAATAGAAGGTTGTACAGTATCTACTAAATATGGTGTTATTAAAACTGATTATATATTATTTATAGCTTCAGGATCTTTTCAATTTTGTAGTCCTTCAGATTTAATACCTGAATTACAAGGTAGATTACCTATTAAAGTAGAATTAAGTGCTTTAACAAATAAAGATTTTGAAAGAATTTTAGTTGAACCAGATATTTCTATTACATCACAATATAAAAATTTATTAAAAGTTGAAGGTGTTAAAATAAGTTTTACTAATGATGGAATAAAGTCTTTAGCTAATATTTCTTGAAAGATTAATGAAAATACAGATAATATAGGTGCTAGAAGATTACATACAGTATTAGAAAAATTAATGGAAGATATATCTTTTAATGCTAATAAATATAAAAATAAATCAATTTTAATAGATTCTAAATATGTAAATTTAAAATTAAATAATTTAATTATAAGTGAAGATTTAAGTAAATTTATATTATAATTATTTATTATTTTTTTTTAATATTATATATATATAATATATATAATATATATAATATATATAATATATATAAATTATATTTTAAAATATTTGGTATTTTTATTTATTTTATATTATATATTTGATAATATATTATATATTTATGAAATTTAAAAATTGAAATAGAAATATAGCTATAAATATAGCTTTTAAAGAAAATATTATTTTAAATATATATTATTGAAGAATAATTTTTTATTTTAGATTTTATTATTTAAAAAATAAAATTATTCCTAATACAAGAAATTTATTAAATTTTTTAAATAAAAGATATAATTATAAATATAATAGTTTATATTTATTTAAATTATTTCCAAAAGGAGTAATAAAACAAATTACTAAAATTTCTTGTTTACCTAATAATATGCAATGTTTTTAGTTAAATATAAATTATGAAAAAAAAAATACATCCTAAAATTTTTAGTTTAAAAATAAGTTGTTCTTGTGGAAATATAATAAATATTTTATCTACATTAAAAAATAATTTTTTTGTAGATGTTTGTTATAAATGTCATTCTTATTATACAGGAAAACAAAAAACTTCCTTTTCTAAAGGAAGAATAGAAAATTTAAAAAAAAGATTTAATAATATAAATTATATATAGTATATATTATATATAATATATATATATATATATATATTAATTTATTTTTATATTTAAATTTTTAAATTTTTCTATTATATTTTCATATCCTCTATATACATGATATATAGATTTTATTATTGTTTTACCATATGCAATACATCCTGCTAGTATTAATGTTATTGAACATCTTAAATCTTTTGCAATTATAGTTTTACCAAAAATTTTTTTTACTCCATAACATATAATTTTATTATTTATATTTTTTATTTTTGCACCCATTTTTTTTAATTCTTTAATATGTGAAAATCTTTTTTTAAATATATTTTCTATTATAATACTATTTCCTTTAGAAATAGAATTAAGTAATGTAAATTGTGGTTGCATATCTGTAGGAAAATTTGGATATGGATTAGTAATAATATTTACTGATTTACATCTTTTATTTTTCATATCTAACATTATAAAATCATTTTTAATTTTAATTTTTGCTCCAGATAATTTTAATTTATTTATTATACATTTTAATAAATTAGGATTTGTATTATAACAAATTATTTTTCCTTTTGATATTGCGGATGCTAATAGATATGTTCCTGTTTCTATTCTATCTGGTAATATTTTATATATTATACATGATGATAATTTTTTAATTCCATATATAATTATTGTATTTGTTCCTGCTCCATATATATTTGCTCCTGATTTATTTAAAAAATTTATTGTATCTATTATTTCAGGTTCTTTAGAAGAATTTTTTATTATAGTTTTTCCTTTTATAAATATTGATGCTAATATACTTGTAATTGTAGCTCCTATACTTTTTTTTTTAAAAAAAATTATATTTGATTTTAATTTTTTATTTATTTTAGCTTTTATAATATTATTTTTATATTTTATTTTTACTCCTAAACATTTTAATGCATATAAATGTAAATCTATTGGTCTAGAACCTAGATTACATCCTCCTGGAGTATTTAAAGTAATTTTTTTACATCTTATTAAAATTGGACTTAATAATCATATAGATGCTCTAATTTTTTTAATTAAATTTAATGGAAAATAATTATTATTTATATTTTTTGAGTTTATTATTATAGTATTTTTTTCTCTTATTATTTTTATACCTATTTTTTTAAATAATTTTAAAGTTATATTTATATCTTCTATATTTGGTATATTTTTTATTGTTATTTCTTCTTTTATTAATAAAGAACTATATAATATTGGTAAAGCTGAATTTTTTGATCCTGATATTTTAACTTCTCCTTTTATTTTATTTGGTCCTAATATTATAAATTTATTTTTTTTTTTCATTATTATTTTTTATTATATTTAATATTTTAATAAAATTTTTTATTTTAAGTGAATAATTACCTATTAATAATCCATCTATATTTTTTTGTGTTATAATTTTTTTTATATTTTTTATATTTATTGAACCTCCATATAATATTTTAATATTTTTAATATTTTTTTTACTTTTTTTATATATATAATTTTTAATATAAATATTTATTTTATTTATATGTTTTATATTTGCTATTTGTCCTGTACCTATAGCTCATATTGGTTCATAAGCTATTATTATATTTTTAAATATATTAATATTATTTTTTTTTATTATATATTTTATTTGATTTTTACATATTTTTAAACTTTTTTTATTTTTATAATCTTTTATATTTTCTCCTATACATAATATAGGAATTATTTTATTTTTTTGTGCTAATATAATTTTTTTTAATATAATTTTATTGTTTTCTTTATGATTTTTTCTTCTTTCTGAATGTCCAATTAATGTATATTTTATTCCAATATCTTGTAACATTATTGGAGATGTTTCTCCTGTATAAGGTCCTATTAAATTTTTATCAATATTTTGTGATATTAAATTTATATTTTTATTTTTTTTAATTATTTTTTTTATTTTATATAAATATATTATTGGAGGTGCTATTAATATTAATATTTTATTATTTTTATTATATTTATTATATTTTATTAGTTTTTTAAAATATTTTTTTATAAATTTTAAATTTCCATTTAATTTTCAATTAGCTATAATTATTTTTTTCATATTTTATATATTTTTAAATTAATAATATTTATATTATAATTTAATTTATTAAATTATTATAAATATGTTATATTATTATATAAATAATTTATAATTTTTATTAAATATAATATGAAATATAAATCTGCTTTTTTAGATAGTATTAATAATTTTTTAAATATTAAAGAAAATGGAATATATATAGATTGTACATTTGGTTGTGGTTATCATTCTCTTAAAATATTAAATTATTTAGGAAAAAAAGGTAAATTATATTCTTTTGATTGCGATTATGATTCTATTAAAATTGGAAAAAAAATAATTAAAGATAATCGTATAAAATTAATAAATGATAATTTTATTAATTTAGAATATTATATTAAATTATTTAATTTATATAAAAAAATTGATGGTATTATTTTTGATTTAGGATTATCTTCTATACAATTGGATAATTCTATCAGAGGTTTTTCTTTTTTAAAAAATGGTCCTTTGGATATGAGAATGAATCAAAAATTAGGTTTTCCTTTAAAAATTTGAATTAATAAAGCAAAAGAAAAAAATATTTATAATATAATAAAAAAATATGGACAAGATTATAATTCTAAAAGAATATCAAAAAATATATTTTTATATTGTAAAAATAAAATTTTAAAAACTACTAATGATTTATCTAATATAGTAAAATATTCTGTAAATAATTATAAAGATTATAAAAGTAAAGCTAGAGTTTTTCAAGCTTTTAGAATATTTATTAATAATGAATTATTTAATTTAAAAAATATTTTATATAAATGTTATAAATTTTTGTCTAAAAAAGGTAGATTAGTTATAATTAGTTTTAATTCATTAGAAGATAAAATAGTAAAAGAATTTATTAAAATAAAATCAGATAGTAATTATTCATTAATTAATAATATACCTTTAACTATTAATCAAATTAATAATTTTAATCCACCTGAATTAATTAATTTAGGTAAATTTAAACCTTTAAAAAAAGATATTATTATAAATAATAGAATAAGAAGTGCTATATTAAGAGTTGCAGAAAAAATTTAGTTTTGTTTAATAAGAGGTTTTTTTTGAAAAAAATTAATTTAAAAGATATTTTATTTAAATATTTTAATACTGATAATTTTCCTAATATTTATATAAGTGACATAAAACTTGATAGTAGATTAATTAAAAAAAATAATTTATTTATAGCTATAAAAGGTTATAAATTAAATGGTAGAAATTATATAAATAATGCTATATTAAATGGAGCTATATCAATATTAACTTATTCTAATATAAATAAAAATTATTATTTTTTAAATTTAAAATATAATATTTTTATGTTTTTTATTTTTAATTTAAATTATTTTTTATCTGAAATATCTGGCAATTTTTATAATAATCCAAGTAAAAAAATGTTTTTATTTGGTGTTACAGGAACTAATGGTAAAACAACTGTTGTTAATTTTATTTCTAATTGAATTTATTTATTAGGTTTAAAAAGTTCTGTTTTAAGTACTATAGGTAATGGTTTATATAATAATTTACATAATTCATTAAATACTACAGATTCTGCTGTTGAAATTCAATATGAATTAAATAATCAATATAATATGGGTTCTAAATTTACTTCTATTGAAGTATCTTCACATTCATTAATTCAACATCGTGTTAGATCATTATATTTTTCTTCTGTTATATTTACTAATCTTACTTTAGATCATTTAGATTTTCATAAAAGTTTTAAAAAATATGAATTAGCTAAAAAAAAATTATTTTTTGAATTTGGAGTTAAAAATTTAATTATTAATATAGATGATCCTATTGGATTTAAATGATTTAGAAAATTATCACATAAATATGTTATTCCTGTAACATTTAATAAAAAATATATTATTTATTTTAAAAATAGATGATTATATATTAAAAAAATTATTTCTTTTGGTTTTTTAAGAAAAATTTATTTTGAATCTTATTTAGGTAATGGTATATTAAATATTTTTTTTCCTGGTAATTTTAATATTATTAATGTTATGTTAAGTTTTACATCTTTATTATCATTAAATTTTAATTTTGATAGTTTATTACGTAAAAGTAAATATTTAAGTTTACCTAAAGGACGTATGGAGTTTTTTTTTTGTAAAAAAAAACCATTATTTATAGTTGATTTTGCTCATACTCCTGATGCATTAAAAAATATTTTATTAGAATCTAGAAAATATTGTTTAGGAAAATTATGATGTATTTTTGGTTGTACTGGTGATAGAGATAAAAATAAAAGATTTTTAATGGGATTTATAGCTAAAAAATATTCAGATATAGTTGTAATAACTAATGATGATTTATATTCTGAAGATGAAAATTCTATTTTAAAAGATATAAAATTAGGTATATATAATTTTAATAATGTTTATATTATATTAAATAGAAAGTTAGCAATTAAATTTTGTATTGAAAATGCTAATTATAATGATGTTATATTAGTAGCGGGTAAAGGTCATGAAAATTTTCAAATTTTATTAAATAAAAAAATAAAATATTCTGATAGATATTTTATAAAAAAATTATTATTTAAATCTTTATGAAAAAAATAAATTTATTAGATATAGTTAATATTACTGATGCAATTTTAATAGGTAAAAATATATATATAGAAAATATTTGTATAGATACTAGAAATAAAAAAATTGTTAATTCTTTATTTATAATTATCAGAGGTAATTATAATATAGATTTTTTATGTTATGATGCTATTAATAAAGGTGCTGTAGCATTACTTTTAGATTTATATTTATTTAAATATAGTAATATACCTCAATTAATTGTTAAAGATACTAAAATATCTTTAGGAAAGATATCAAATTGATTAAGGAAAAAAAGTTCTATTAAAATAATTTGTGTTACAGGAAGTACAGGAAAAACCTCTGTAAAAGAAATTATTTATAATATTTTAAAACAGTCTAATAATGTATTATATAATATTTTTAATTTTAATAATGATTTAGGTGTATCTAATACTTTATTAAATTTACAATATTTTAAATATAAGTATGGAATATTAGAATTAGGTAGTAATTCTATTAATGATATTAATTATTTATCTAAAATAGTTTTACCTGATATTTCTTGTATTACTAATATTTGTATTTCTCATTTAAAAGGATTTAAATTATTTAATAATATAATAATTGATAAAGGAAAAATATTTAAATATTTGTGTAAAAATGGTATAGCTATTATAAATAAAAATTATTTTTATTATAATTATTGAAATAAATATTTATTTAATAAAAAAGTTATATTTTATAATTTTTTAGATATTTTAAAATGTAATGTATTTATTAATGATTTAAATTTTAGTATTTTTGGTACATATTTTACCTTAAATATTTTAGGATTTAAAAAAAAAATTTTTATTAAATTATTAGGTATTCATAATATTATAAATATTTTATTATCTGTTATAGTATCTTTATCATTAGAAATAAGTTTTAAAGATATTCAATTAGGTTTAGAAAGTTTACTACCTATTAAAGGTAGATTATATCCTATTTTTTTAAGTAAAACTAAAATAATTTTAGATGATTCTTATAATTGTAATCCTAGATCTTTATATTTTGGTACTTTATTTTTACAAAAATGTAATGGTTATAAATTATTAGTTATTAGTGATATGTTAGAATTAAGTTATATGTCTTTATTTTATCATAAATATATGGGTTTAATTATAAAAAATTTATATATTAATAAGATATTAAGTATAGGTAAATATAGTTATTATATTTCTAAATATAGTAAAATAGGAGAACATTGTAATAATTTTAATATTTTATTATTTAAAATAAAAAAAATATTAAATTTTTATAATGAAGTTACTATTTTAATTAAAGGATCTAATTTATTTAATATGAATAAAATAATTAATTTTTTATAGGATAAATATGATAATTTTTTTTTTAAATTTATTTTTTTTTAATGTTTTTATTCCTTTTTTTTTATCTTTTATTTTTTCTTTTTTTTTTATAAAATATTTTATATTTTTTTTATGTAATTTAAATGTTTTTCAAAATATTCGTATTTTTATTCCTAAAAATCATTTTTTTAAAAAAAATATACCTACTATGGGTGGTATATCAATATTATTTTCTTTTTTTTTTATATTTTATATTTTTTTTTATAAAAAATATAATTTTGATATATTAATTTTAATTTTATTTTTTGTTTTAAATAGTTTAATAGGATTTTTAGATGATTATTTAAAATGTTTTGTAAAAAATTCTAATGGATTATCTATATTTAATAAATATATTTTGCAATCTTTTTTTTCTTTTTTATATATATATTATTTATATTATTATAGTTTTTTAAATATTAATTATTATATTTATTTATTTAAATATAAATTAAATATAAGTTATATTTATATTTTATTTTGATATTTTATATTAGTTGGAACTTCTAATTCTGTAAATTTTACTGATGGTTTAGATGGTTTAGTTAGTTTTCCTTTAATTTTAAATTTTATATTTTTATTAATTGTTTCTGTAAGTGAATATTTTTTAATTTTTAATAATATTATTATTAATTATAATTATTTAATATTTATAAATTATTTAATAATATTTATTAGTATAATTTTAGGTTCATTATTATCTTTTTTATATTATAATTTTTATCCTGCTAAAATTTTTTTAGGAGATGTAGGTTCTTTATCTTTAGGTTTTCTTTTAGCAGCAATTTTTATTTTATTAAATAAAGAATTTATTTTATTTATAAGTGGTTTTGTTTTTTTTATAGAATTTATTTCTGTTATATTGCAAATTTTTTGATTTAATTTTTTAAATAAAAGAATATTTTTAATGGCTCCATTACATCATCATTATGAATTATTAAATTATAAAGAACAGAATATTGTATTTTTTTTTTGATTTTTATCATTTTTTTCATTTTTAATTTCACTATTTATATTTTTTAAATTTTATGTTTAATTATATTAATAAAAATATTGTTATTTTAGGTGTTGGTTTAACTGGATTATCATGTTTAAATTATTTTCTATCATTAAATATATTTCCTAAATTAATTGATTCTAATAAAATAAGTAATATTTCTATTCCTAAAGGAATAAAATGTTGTTTTGGTTATTTAAATGAGAATTGAATATTAAATGCAGATTTAATTATTATTAGTCCTGGTATTAATTCTTATAATAAAGTAATTATTAAAGCTAAAAAAATTGGTATAGAAATTATTAATGATATAGAAATATTTTGTAGATTAGTTAATAAACCTATTATTGCTATAACTGGAACTAATGGTAAAAGTACTGTAGTATCTTTATTATTTAATATTTTTAAATCTTATAATATTAAAG
Organism: Candidatus Stammera capleta; assembly: GCA_036689225.1. GTDB lineage: Bacteria > Pseudomonadota > Gammaproteobacteria > Enterobacterales > Enterobacteriaceae > Stammera > Stammera capleta_AH. Next base: position 104,172 of record CP144768.1, read on the forward strand.
TATCATTAGGTGGAAATATTGGTATTCCAGTACTTAGTTTATTAAATGATAATAGTGATGTATATATATTAGAAATTTCAAGTTTTCAATTAGAATATATATATTCTTTAAAAGCTTTTTGTTCAGTTATTTTAAATGTTACATATGATCATATGGATAGATATCCTAATGGATTTCAAGACTATTTTTTTAGTAAATTTAAAATTTTTAATAATTCTAAATATTGTATAATTAATTTTAATGAAAAAGAAACTTTATTTAAAAATCTTTTTGATAAAAAAATAATTACTTTTGGATATAATAAAGGAGATTATTATATTAAAAAAAAAAAAAATTTTTATTTTTTATATTCATATAATAATTTTTATGTAAGTAATAAATTAATTTATTTAAAAGGTATTTTTAATTATTTAAATATTTTGGTTACTATTTGTATTTCTGAAATTTTTAAAATTCCTAAAAATATAGTTTTATATAATTTAATTAATTTTATTGGTTTACCTCATAGATTTTCTATAATTAAAAAAAATAATGGAATTTTATGAATTAATGATTCTAAATCTACTAATATAGCTAGTACTTTAGCTGCTTTAAATAATTTATCTAATGTTAAAGGTAGAATATGATTAATAATGGGAGGAGATAATAAAAATGTTGATTTTAATAAATTTTTAAAACCTAATTTATTATTATATAATAATTTATTTATTTGTTGTTATGGTAAAAGTAAAAATATTATATTTAATTTGATTCCTAAAATTTCTTTTAAATTTAATTTTTTATCTAATGTTATTAAATATATTTTAAATTATTTAAAATATAATGATGTAGTATTATTTTCTCCAGGATGTTCTAGTTTAGATCAGTTTGTTAATTATAAAGAAAGAGGTAATGAATTTATAAAATTAGTTAATAAATATAATTAAAATTTTAATTTATATATAATTATAGAATGAATCGTATAATGATTATTACTGGAGGTACTGGAGGTCATATATTTCCTGGTTTAGTTATATCTAAATATTTAAAAAAAAAAAAATATAAAATAAAATGAATAGGTACTAAAAATGGTTTAGAATCTATTTTAGTTCCTAAAAATAAAATAGATATTGAATATGTATATATTCCTAATATTTTAAGTTTTAAAAATATATTTTTATATATAAAATCTATATATATTATTATAAAAAAAATAAAATTGTGAAAACCAAATTTAGTTTTAGGATTTGGTGGTTATATTTCTTTTTTTGGAATTTTTTCATCTTGATTATGTAATATTCCTACTATTATACATGAACAAAATTCTGTTTTAGGATTATCTAATAGAATTTTATATTATATTGCTACAAAAAGTATTCAAGCATATAAAAATACTTTTCAATCAGATGTTATTATAGTAGGTAATCCTATTAGAGAAGAAATATTATCTATAAAACCTCCTAATATTAGATTATTAAATCGTAAAGGTAATATAAATATATTAATAATGGGAGGTAGTCAAGGTTCTGAAATTATTAATAATATTATTTTTAATATTATTAATGTTTTAGATATAAATAAATATTCTTTTTTACATCAAGTTGGAATTTTAAATTATAAAAAAAATATAAAATTAATTAATAGTATTAAAAGAAAAAATTATGTATGTGTTGATTTTATATATAATATATATAAAGTTTATAATTGAGCTGATTTAATAATATGTAGATCTGGTGCATTAACTGTTAGTGAAATTACTAGTATAGGTTTAGCAGCTATATTTATACCATTTGTACATAAAGATAATCATCAATATTTTAATGCAGAATTTTTATATAAAAAAAAAGCTGCTATTATAATAAATGAATATGAATTAAATGAAATTTTATTAATTAATATTATATTAAAATTAAATAGAAAAAAATTGTTTAATATGTCTAATTTATCTTATTTAAATAGGATTAAAAATCCTAATAAAAAATTTATAAAGGAAATATTTAATATTATTCAATAATAATATGAAATTTTATTAAAATGAACAATAATAATTTATTTTTTGGTATAAATAAAAAAAAATTTGTTATACATTTTATTGGTATTGGAGGTGTTGGTATGTCTTCAATAGCAGAATATATGTTTTTGTCCGGTTATAATATAACTGGTTCTGATATATATATAAATGAAAGAACAAATTATTTATCTTCATTAGGAATTAAAGTATATAATTTTCATTCTAAAAATAATATTATAAATTGTAATTTAATTGTTTATTCTTCTGCTATTAATTGTTTAAATGAAGAAATTGTTTTTTCTAAAATTTATAATATTCCTATTATATCTAGAATTGAAATGTTATATGAATTAACAAAATATAGTTATTTAATTACTGTTATTGGTACTCATGGTAAAACTACTGTTACTTCTATGATTTTTGATTTTTTTTTTAATTATGGTATAAAAATTAATTGTATAAATGGAGGTAATATAAAGTCTATTAATTCTTATATTTATTTAAGTGATAGTAAATATTTTTTAATTGAATTAGATGAAAGTGATAATTTATTTAATTTATTTAAACCTACTATAGTAGTTTTAACTAATATAGATTCTGATCATTTAAATAATTATAATAATAATATTAATAATTTAATTAATTCTTTTTTAATTTATATTAAAAATATTCCATTTTATGGTTATCTTATAACTTGTTTAGATAATAATAATATTAAATTTATTTTAAAAAATAATTTTTTAAAATGTAAAATTATTACTTATGGTTTTAATAAAGATTCTGATTTTTTAATTAAAAATTTAATACAAAAAAAAAATACATGTAATTTTGATTTATGTATTAATAAAAAAAAAATATATAATTTAAATATAAATATATTTGGTAAATATAATATTTTAAATGTTGTTTCTTGTATAACTTTATTTAATCAGTTTTATAAAATAAATTTATTAGATATTCAAAAATTTTTATATTTTTTAAAAGGTGTTAGTAGAAGATCTGAAATAATTGGTGAATTTTCTTTTTCATATAAAAATAAATTTTATAATAATATATTATTTATATCTGATTATGGTCATCATCCTACTGAAATAAAATATATATTAAAATCTTTAAAAGAATCTTGAAATAGAAGAATAATAATGATATTTCAACCTCATAGATTTAGTAGAACTAAAATGTTATTAAATTATTTTGCTAATGTTTTATATAAAGTTAATATTTTATTATTATTAAATATTTATTCAGCTTTTGAAAGTAATAATAATTATAATATTAGTAGTAATAAATTATTTTCATTAATGTATGATTTATATAATTATAAAAATTGTATTTTAATTAATAATGATAATGAAATTTTTGAATATTTATTAAATATTATTATTGATAATGATATTATTATATTTCAAGGAGCTGGTAAAGTTAATTTTATTTTATCAGATTTTATTTCAAATTATATAAATAATTAATTTTTATTAAATTTATAATAATTTTATATGAAAATTATAAATAATGTTGCTATATTTTTTGGTGGTAATTCTTCTGAAAGAAATATTTCTATAGAATCTGGTTATTCTATTTTTAGAATTTTATTAAAAAAAAAAATAAAAGTTTTTCCTGTAGATTTAAAATATTTTTCTTTAAATGATTTTTTGAAAAAAAAAATAGATAAAGTTTTTATAGCATTACATGGAAAAATAGGAGAAAATGGAAATATACAAGGTTTTTTAGATTTTTTAAATATTTCTTATACTGGAAGTGGAGTTTTTACTTCATCTTTATGTATAAATAAATATAATACTAAAAAATTTTTAAGTATATATAATATAAATGTATTACCTGATTTTCTTTTAAAAAAAAATATAATTATTAAGAATAATTTTTTTAGATTATATAAAAAAATTTTATTTAAATTTAATGTTCCTTTTATATTAAAACCTAATGATCATGGATCAAGTATAGGTTTAAATTTAATAAATAATTTTATTGATTTTAAAAATTATTTTAATAAAAATATTAATTTTTTTAATGATTTTATAGTAGAAAAATATATTTTTGGTGATGAATATACTGTTGCTATATTAGATGGTAAAATTTTATGTCCAATTAATATTAAATTTAATAATAAAATTTTTGATTATTATACAAAATATAAAAATATTAATAATTTTTCTTATTCTAATAATATTAAAATAAATATTAAAAATAAATTGATTGATATATCTAAAAATATATGAAAAATTTTAAATTGTAAAGGTTGTGTAAGAATAGATTATATTATAGATAAATTTAATAATATATGGTTTTTAGAATTAAATACTATTCCTGGAATGACTAATACTAGTTTAGTTCCAATTTGTGCTAAATTTTCTAATATTAGTTATTCTAAATTAATATTAAAAATTTTATATTGTTAATTTATAATTTTAATTTTTTTTATTTTTGGATAGTTTATTTTTTTTATTATTTTTTTATTTTTTTTAATTAAGTATTTTTTTATATTTTTGTTATTAGTTTTTATATATATATTATTTTTTTTTATATTTATTATTTTATATTTTTTATTATTTTTTTTTAATAAAATATTGTTTATTTTTTTATTAATTTTTTTTATTAGTTTACTTTTTAATATTATTGAATATAAATTACTTTTTTTTTTAAGATTATTAATTATTTTTTTAAATAATTTTGGTTTTTTATTTTTCATTATTGTTTTTTAATTTATAATAATATATATTATAAATTACCTTAAATATTAAATAATAATATATATTTTATATTATTATTATAAATTTTTTATTATATACAAATTTTATATATTATTATGTTTATTAAATTATTTTCTAATATTTTTAATAATAAAAATAGAAAAAAAATTAATTATTTTTATAAAATTATAGATAAAATTAATAGTTTAAAAAATACTTTTTCTAAATATTCTGATTATACTCTTAAAAGTAATACTAGTATATATTGTAAAATGTTAAATTATAATAATATTTATGATTTTTTACCTTATATATTTACAAATATATATGAATCTATAAAAAGAGTTTTTGGAATTAGATTATTTGATGTTCAATTATTAGGAGCATTATCATTATATGATGGATATATTATTGAAATGAAAACAGGAGAAGGTAAAACTATTACTTCTACTTTATCTGCATATTTTTATTCTTTGTTTAAAAAAGGTGTTCATATTATAACTGTTAATGATTATTTAGCTAAAAGAGATTGAGAAAATAATAGTAAATTATTTAATTTTTTAGGTTTAAATGTTGGTTTAAATTTACCTAATATGTCATTGTTAGAAAAAAAAAAATCTTATTTATGTGATATTACTTATGGTACTAGTAGTGAATTTGGTTTTGATTATTTACGCGATAATATGGTTTTATCTAAAAATGATAAAGTTCAAAGAAAAAAATTATTTTATGCTATTTTAGATGAAGTTGATTCAATTTTAATAGATGAATCTAGAACTCCTCTTATTATATCTAATGATTCTGAATTTGTTAATAATTTTTATAAAAAAATAAAAGAAATTATTTTTAATTTTAAACCTGGATATAAAGAGAATTATAATGATAATTTGAATGATAAAGATTTTATAATTGATAAAAAATTAAATCAAATTTTTTTTACTGAAAAAGGTTTTATTAATATAGAAAAAATATTTATAAAAACTAATATAATTAATAAAAGAAAATTTTCATATAATATTAAAAATATTAATATTATAAATTATACTATTTCTTTATTAAAAGCATATTATATTTATAAAAAAAATGTTGATTATTTAGTTAAAGATAATAAAATAATTATTATAGATGAAAATACTGGTAGAATGGTTCCTGATAGAAGATGATCTGATGGATTACATCAAGCTTTAGAAATTAAAGAAAATGTTAAAATAAATTGTGATAATAAAATATTAGCTTCTATTACTTTTCAAAATTATTTTCGTATGTATAAAAAAATATGTGGTATGACTGGTACTGCTATAACTGAAGCATCTGAATTTAATATAATTTATAATTTAGATACTATAGTTATTCCAACTAATAAACCTATGATTCGTATTGATTATAATGATTTAATTTATTTAACTGAAAAAGAAAAAATAGATTCTATAATATATGATATAAAAAATAAACATATTAAAGGTCAACCAATATTAGTAGGTACTACATCTATTGAAAAATCAGAATATTTATCTTTTTTATTATCTAAAATTGGTATAAAAAACAATGTTTTGAATGCTAAATATCATATGTTTGAAGCTAATATTATTTCTAAAGCTGGAAAATTAGGTTCTGTTACTATTGCTACTAATATGGCTGGTAGAGGTACTGATATAGTTTTAGGTGGTAATTTAATTGATGAAATATTTAAAATTAAAGATAAAAAATTAAATAAAAATAAAATAGATTTAATTAAAAAAAATTGAAAAAAAAATCATAATTTAGTAGTTTCTTTAGGTGGATTATATGTTATAGGTACTGAAAAATATGAATCTAGAAGATTAGATAATCAATTAAGAGGTAGATCTGGTAGACAAGGTGATCCTGGATCTTCTAGATTTTATTTATCTATGGATGATTCTTTAATGCGTATTTTTTCTTCTAAAAAAGTTATTTATTATATGAGAAAATTAGGTATGAAATATGGTGAATTTATAGAACATCCATGAGTATCATTTTCCATTCAAAATGCTCAAAAAAAAGTTGAAAGTCGTAATTTTGAAATACGTAAAAATCTTTTATATTATGATAATATTTATAATGATCAAAGAAAAATTATTTATTCTAAAAGAAATGATATATTATATTCGAAAAATATATATAAATATATATGTAAATATATTAAAAATATAGTAAATAATTTTTTATTTTTATATTTTAATAATAGGATATTATTTAATAAATATTTTAAATATTTAAATGTTAAAATATTAAATTTATGATTAATTAATTATGATTTTTTTAAAATTTATAATTTTATTTTAAATAAAATAATATTTTTTTATAAAAAATGTAAAAAAAAAATTAATAAAAATATATTATATAAATTACAAAAAAATATAATGTTAAAAACATTAGATATTTTTTGAACAGAATATTTATATATAATTGATAATTTAAAAGAAGGTATAAATTTATGTATTTATGCTCAAAAAAATCCTAAACAAGAGTATAAAATAAAATCTTTTAATATTTTTATAAATATGTTAGATAATTATTATATTGAAGTTATAAAAATTTTTTTAAATTTACCTACAGATTATAATAAATTATATAAATTTATAAATTTATATTTATAAAATTTTTATTTAAATTAATTATTATTTTATGTTTATTTATTTATATAAAATTATGTATTTAATTTATTTATAAGAGAATTTATTATGATTAAAAATAATTTTTTTTGTTTATTTTTAATATTAATTTTATTTAATAATAATTATGTTTATAGTAATAAAAAAATAATTTTAAATTATTCTAAATTATTTAAAATTAATAATAATAATAATAATAATTGTAATTTTTTAAATAATGTTTGTTCTTCATTAGTTTTAATAAAATCACGAATATTTTCTTTTAAAAATATTTATTATAAATATAATAATATTTTAAATTTTAAATATTATTTAAATTTTTTAAAATATAAAAAATATAATAATAATTTTAATTTTTATATTAAAAAAAATAATTTTTTTAAAAAAAAAAATAGATCTTATTATTATAGTTTTGGTACTGGTATTATTATTGATAATATTAATGGTTATATTATTACTAATAGTCATGTTATTGATATGAGTAATGATATATTAATAAAATTAAATGATGGTAGAGAATATTCTGCATTTTTAGTTGGACAAGATAAATATGTTGATATAGCTGTTTTAAAAATTAAAAATTTTAAAAATATTAATTCTATTAAAATAGGAAATTCTGATAATTTATATTTGGGGGAAAAAATTTTTTCTTTAGGTTATCCTTATAATTTAAATTTATCTATTACTTCTGGTATAATTTCTGGTTTAAATAGAAATAATATAGGTATACAAAAATATGAAAATTTTATTCAAACTGATTCTTTAATTAATTCTGGTAATTCAGGTGGTGCTTTAATAAATATTAAAGGAGAATTAATAGGTATTAATACTGCTGCATTAGTTTCTAATAATGGAAATAATTTAGGTATAAGTTTTTCTATACCTATTAATATGATAAAAAATATTGTAAATCAAATTATTAAAATAGGAGAATCTAAACATATAAATTTTGGTTTTTTTGCTATTAATATAGATAATAATATAAAAAAAATAAAAAATATTTATAATAATTTTGGAGTATTTATTACTTATATAAAAAAAAATTCTTTATTTAATAAATATAAAATATTTGTTGGTGATATTATATTATTTATTAATAATAAATTTGTTTTATCTTTAGAAGATTTAAATTATAAATTATCTACATTTTTAGTAGGTGATTATATTAATATAGGTTTATTAAGAAAAAATAAATTAATATATAAAAAAATATTTTTATTTAATGATGATAAAAATATTTATAATTTTGATATTTTATATAATAATTTTAAAAATTTAGGTTTAACTACATATAATTATTTAAATTTAAATAAAAATAATATATATGGAGTATATATAAGTAAAATATTAAATAATAATAATTTTTTTAAAATTGGTGATATTATTATTAATATAAATAATAAAAATATTAATAATTTATTAGATTTAAGAAAAATTTTATATTTAAAACCTAAATTTATTTTAATAAAATTATTACGTAACAGAAAATTTATTTATTATTATTTAAAATAATTATAATTTTATAATATGTGTTTAAAAAATAATTTATCATTAAAATGAAGACCAAAATTTTTTAAAGATTTTACTGGTCATAGTTATATAATTAAAATATTAATTAATAGTTTAAAATTTAATAAAATACATAATTGTTATTTATTTTATGGTTCTCATGGTGTAGGAAAAACTAGTTTAGCTAGAGTTTTTTCTAAAAGTTTAAATTGTATTAAAGGTATTAATTATAATTTTTGTGGTAAGTGTTTAAATTGTATAAATATTGATTTAAATAAATCTTCTGATGTAATAGAAATAGATGCAGCTTCTAGAACTAAAATAGATGATATTAAAGAAATTTTAGATAAAATTTATTATTTACCAATTTCTATGCGTTATAAAATATATATAATTGATGAAATACATATGTTATCTCGTTATAGTTTTAATTTTTTATTAAAAATATTAGAAGAACCTCCTAAACATGTAAAGTTTATTTTAGCTACTACTGAAATTAATAAAATTCCTGATACTATTTTATCTAGATGTATATCTTTTTATTTAAAACCTTTAAATCAAAATAATATTATTAAAAGAATGAATTATATTTTATTAAAGGAAAATATAAAAATAAATTTTAATATTTTAAAATTAATATCTTTATATTGTAAAGGTAGTATGAGAGATGCTTTGAATATTTTAGATAAATTATTTATGTTAAATTTAAATAATAATTTTTCTATTAAAAATATATATTCATTATTAGATATAGTAAATTATAAATGAATATTATTATTAATGAAGTATTTGTTTATTAAAAATAAAAAAATATTTTTTTTATTATATAAATTAAATAATTTAGATATAAATTATAATAATTTTTTAGTAATTTTAATTGAAAATATTCATAATTTATTATTTTTATTTTTATATCCAAATTATATAAATTATTTAGATAAACATTATATAAATATTAAAATTTTAATGAACTTAAAAAAATTAATAAATTTAAAAGATATTATATTTTATTATAAATTATTTTTATTATGTAAAAAAAATATATCAATTATTGATAATAAAAAAATTATTTTTGAATTTTATGTTATTAGAGCTTATATATATAAAAATTTTTTTTTATAGTTATTAATTTATAGTAAAAAAATATTTTATTTGTTAATATATTATTAAATTAAATTTATTTATTCAAATATAATATAGGAAATATAATGAAAAAAGAAATTCATGTTTTTAAATCAGAAATAAAAGAATTATTGAATATTATGATAAATTCTTTATATTCTAATAAAGAAATTTTTTTAAGAGAATTAATTTCAAATTCTTCTGATGCTATAGATAAATTAAAATTTTATTATAATAATAATAATATAAATTTAAATAATGATTTTTTTATTAAAATTTATATAAATAATAATAATTTAATTATTAGTGATAATGGAATTGGTATGAATAAAAAGGAATTAATTAATAATTTAGGTAAAATAGCTAAATCAGGTACAAAAGAATTTTTAAATAAATATATTAATTTAAATAATAAAAATAATTTAAATATGATAGGCCAATTTGGTGTTGGTTTTTATTCTTCATTTATGGTATCTAATGAAGTTTTTGTTCATACTAAATCTATTTATGATAAAGAAAATGGATATTTATGAAATTCTGATGGTCATGGTAAATATACTATTATTAAAAAAAAAAAAGATTATGTTGGTACTGATGTTATATTAAATATAAAAGATTCTTGTAAAAATTTTTTAATTGAATCTAATATAAAAAAAATTGTAATTAAATATTCTAATTATGTTAATGTTCCTATTAAAATTAAATATTTTAATAAAAAAGAAAATAAATATATATTAAAACAAATTAATATATCTAATGCTTTATGAATTGAAAATAAAAATAATATATCTAATAAAGAATATATTGATTTTTATCATTCATTGACTAATAATTTAGGAAATCCATTAATTTGATCACATAATAGAGTTGAAGGAAAAAATGATTATATTAGTTTAATTTATATACCTAGTATTTCTCCTTGAAATATATGAAATAGAGATGAATATAAAAATGGTATTAAATTATATATAAATAGAATTTTTGTTATGGATAGTATTACTAAAATAGTACCTTTTTATTTAAGATTTATTCAAGGTATAATAGATACTAATGATTTACCTTTAAATATTTCTCGTGAAATATTACAAAATAGTGATTTTATTAATATTTTACGTGTTTCTATAACTAATAAAGTATTAAAAATGTTAAATAAATTATCTTTAAATAAAGATAATTATTTTATTTTTTGAAAAGAATTTGGAAATATTTTTAAAGAAGGTTTAGCTGAAGATCAATCTAATAATTATAAAATATCTTTATTATTAAGATTTTCTTCTACTTATTATAATTCTGAAAAAAAATATGTTTCTTTAGAAGATTATTTAAATCGTATGATACCTGGTCAAGATAAAATTTTTTATATTATTTCTGATAATTATTTATCTTCTTTTAATAGCCCTCATTTAGAAATATATCGTAAAAAAAATATAGAAGTATTATTAATGTATAATAGAATAGATGAATGAATGATGTCTTATTTAAATGATTTTAAAGGAATAAAATTTTGTTCTATAAATAAAAATGATATTAATATTTCTAATAATATTATTTCTTTAAATAAATCTGAAATTATATATAATAATAAAAATAATTTAGATAATTTTATATTAAAAGTAAAAAATGTATTATTAAAATATAACATTAAAGATGTTATATTAACTAATAAGTTAGATAATTTTCCTGTTGTTGTTACTACATCTGTTAATGAAATTAGTACTCAAATGTCTAAATTATTATCTGCTGTTGGAAAATCTATTCCTGAAATAAAATATTTATTGGAAATAAATCCTAATCATATTTTAATAAAATATATTAGTAATATTAAAGATAATTTTTTATTTAAAAAATGAATTTATTATTTATTTTATCAAGCATTATTAATTGAAACTAATTCTTTAGATAATCCTACTAAATTTATTAATATTATTAATGATATATTATCTAAATTAATTATGAATTAATTTTTTATATTAATTAATTTTATTTTATTTTTTAAAAAAAATAAAATGTTAAAATTATTTTTAATTTAAAATTAATTTATTTATAATATTTTTTATATAAATCTTATTTAAGATATATTTAATAATTTAGTTTTAAATAATGTATAATTATTTTTTATAATATATTATAAAAAATATTTTTTATTTAATAATTATTTATTAATAATTTTATTAAATATTATTTAAACTAAATTATTATTTTATATTTATTATTTTTTTATTATTATATATATAATATATAATAATTTTTTTTTAAAATATTTTAAATATTTTTTTTTTTTTTTATATTATTTAATATTTCTATATATATTTTTTTATTTTTTTTTATAAATTTTGATGAATTTATTTTACCTTGTCCTAATTTAATATTATTATAATAATATCAAGTAGATTTTTTTTTTATTATATTATATTTAACTCCTACATTTAATATATCTTCATATATATTTATTCCTTTATTATATAATATTTGAAATTTTGCTTCTTTAAATGGAGAAGATAATTTATTTTTTACTATTTTTACTTTTATTTCATTTCCTATTATATTTTCTTTTTTTTTTATAATTCCTATTTTTCTTATATCCATTCTAATAGAAGAGTAAAATTTTAAAGCATTTCCTCCAGTAGTAGTTTCTGGATTACCAAATAATATTCCTATTTTTATTCTAATTTGATTTATAAATATTAATAATATATTAGATTTACATATATTTTTTGCTAATTTTCTCATAGCTTGACTCATCATTCTAGCAGATAAACCTATATGAGAATCTCCTATATTTCCTTCTATTTCTATTTTTGGTGTTAATGCTGCTACTGAATCTACTATTATTATATCTATAATTTTTTTTTTTGCTAATGAATTACAAATTTCTAAAGCTTGTTCTCCATTATCTGGTTGAGAAAATAATAATTTTTCTATATTAACTCCAATTTTTTTTGCATAATTTGGATCTAGTGCATGTTCTGCATCTATAAATATACATTTTTTATTTTTTTTTTGTGCTGATGCTATTATTTCTAATGTTAATGTTGTTTTTCCAGATGATTCTGGACCATATATTTCTATTATTCTACCTAAAGGTAATCCTCCTATACCTAATGCTATATCTAAAGATATAGAACCTGTTGATATTGTTTTTATATTTTTATATATTTTATTATTATTTAATTTCATTATAGATCCTTTACCAAATTTATTTTCTATATATTTTATAGTATTATCTATTGATTTATTATTTTTATTCATTTTTTTGTATATATGTAATAATTTATATATTATTATATAATATTAATATATTTAGTTAATATATAAATAATTTTATTTAATATAAATTTTAAAATTATGTTTAAAAGTTTTAATGAAATACGTTATTTATTTATAGATTTTTTTAAATCTAAAAATCATTTTTTAATTGATAGTAGTTCTTTAATTCCTGAAGATAATAGTTTATTATTTACAAATGCAGGTATGAATCAATTTAAAAATATTTTTTTAGGTTTAAAGAAAAGTTTATTTAAAGAAGTAGTTACTATACAACGTTGTTTAAGAGTAGGTGGTAAACATAATGATATAAATAATATAGGATATACATATAGACATAATACGTTTTTTGAAATGATGGGAAATTTTAGTTTTAATTCTTATTTTAGAAAAGAATCAATTTTATATGCTTGAGAATTATTAACTTCTAAAAAATGATTTGGATTAAATAAAAATAAATTAATTATTACTGTTAATATAAATGATTTTAAAACATATAAAATATGATCTAATATAATTAATATAAATAAAAATAATATTTTTTTAGTTGGTAAAAAATGTATTAATATAAATAAAAATTTAGATAATTTTTGACAAATGTCAGAATTTGGTCCATGTGGATATAGTACTGAAATATATTATAATATTAATTCTATTAAAGATATTAATAATTTTTTATTATATAAAGATACTAATAAATATTTAGAGATTTGAAATTTAGTTTTTATAGAATATAATATTATTAATAATAATAAAATTGTTTTTTTACCATATAAATCTGTTGATACAGGTATGGGTTTAGAAAGAATATCTTCAGTTTTACAAAATGTTATTTCAAATTTTGATATTGATATATTTATAAAATTAAAAAAATATATTTCTAATTTTTTAGATATTAAATTAAATAAAAAAAATTGTTTTATTTTTAATTTAATTTCTGATCATTTAAGATCTATTATATATCTAATAATAGATAATGTATTACCTTCTAATGAATATAGAGGCTATATATTAAGAAAAATTATTAGAAGAACTTTAACTTATATTTATTTATTATTAAAAAATAAAAATTTTATTTTAAATAAATTATTATATTTTATTAAAGATTGATTTTTTTATTATTATAATATAAATAATAAAAATATTTTTTTAAAAATTAAAAATATAGTTTTAAAAGAAGAAGAAAAATATTTTAATAATTTATATAATAATTTAAATATTTTATATTTTTATTTAAAAAAAATAAATAATAAAAATAATATTTTAGATGGAAAAATTGTATTTTTATTATATGATACTTATGGTTTATATTTAGATATTATAATTGAAGTATGTAAATATAATAATATTAATATTGATTTTAAACAATTTTATTATTTATTAGATTTACAAAAAAAAAAATCTAAATTAAATAGTTCATTTAATGATTTTAATTTAAATATTAATAATTTAAATAATATTAAAAAAACTAAATTTTTAGGTTATAATATTAATTGTTGTTATACTAAAGTTATTAATATATTTTATAATAATATTCAAATTGATTATTTTGATAAAATTAATAAAAAAATAATAATTATATTATCTAGTACTGTTTTATATCCTGAATGTGGTGGACAAGTTGGAGATAGAGGTATTATATATAATAGTAATTTTAAATTTTTTGTTTATAATACTAAAATTTTAGGTAAATATATAATTCATATTGGTAAATTAGAATATGGATTTATTAAAATTAATAATTTAGTAAAAGTAAAATATGATAATAAATATAGATTTGATATATCTTGTAATCATTCAGTTTGTCATATATTATTATATATTTTAAAAAAAATTTTTTCTAAAAATATTAAACAATGTGGTTCTTTTATAAAAAATAATTATTTTACTTTAGATTTTTATTATAATTTTAATTTAGATAATATAAAAATATATAAAATAAATAAAAAAGTAAATGAAATAATATGAAAAAAATTAAATTTTTCAGAAAATTTTATAAAATTAAATGATATAAATAAAAAATTTATATTTTTAAATAAAAAAAAATATGCTCGTATTGTTAGTTTTGGTAATTATATAAATGATTATTGTTGTGGTACACATATTAATAATACTTGTAATATAAATTTATTTATAATTAAAAAACAATATAATATTTCTAATAATATAAAACGTATAAAAGCATTTACTAATTTATATGCATTAAAATATATAAATAAAAATTTATTTTTTTTAAAAAATATTTATAAATTGTTATCTATAAATAAAAAAAATTTATATAAAAAAATATTATATATAAATAAATATAAAGTAGAAAATAAAAAAAAAGAAAAATTAATATATAATATATTAATCAATAATATTTTATCTCAAATATTAATAAATGATATTATTAAATATATTAAAATAAATATTTTAATAAAAAGATTTTTTTATAATGATTTTTTAAATGAAAATATATTATTTATAATAATAAATAAATTAAAAGTTAAATTTAATTTATCATTAATAATTTTTATATTAAAAATATGTAATATTAATAAATTAATTTTTTTTTTAAATAAAAATATATTATTTAATTTTAATTTAGATATTTTAAATAATAAATTTATTAATATTAAATTTGATAGAATTATAAAAAAAAATAATTTTTTTATAGAATTTTTTAATATTTTATATTTGAAAGATAATTTTAATTTATCTAAAATAATAAAATTTGTTAAATTTAAGTTGTTAAATTTTAATAAAAATATTATTATTAAATAATAAGGATATAAAATGCTTATTTTAACTCGTAGAATTGGTGAAACATTAATTATTAAAGATGATATAATTATAACAGTTTTAGCAATTAAAGGTAATCAAGTACGTATAGGAATTAATGCTCCTAAAAATATTTCTGTTCATAGAAAAGAAATATATATAAAAATTATTAAAAAAAAAAAAAATATTTTAAATAAATAATTTTATATTTTTAATTATTTGGTGAGATGACCGAGTGGTTTAAGGTGCTCCTCTGCTAAGGGAGAATGCTTAAAAAGCATCGAGGGTTCGAATCCCTCTCTCACCTTTTATAATACATCCGTAACTCAGTGGATAGAGTACTCGGCTACGAACCGAGTTGTCAGGGGTTCGAATCCTCTCGGATGTGTTTTTTTAAAAATATTTTAAAATTTTAAAGTAAATCCTATTGATATTTTATCGTCATTTTTATTATTTTTTTTATTTAAAAAATTATTTTTATTTAATTGATCTATTTTATAATCTATATATGCAGATAAAGATTTATTAAATTTATATATAGTTGCTATATTAAAATATTTTTCTGTATTTTTTTTTGATATATTATTTTTTTTTATATTATCTTGTTTTGTTTGTATATATCCTATAATAGGTGTAAATCCTGATTTAAAATTATATTTTGCTACTATATTAAAATTATAGTTTTTTATTTTATTATTTATTTTTTTTTTATTAAAATTATCTCCTTGAGTATATGTTGTTGCTAAATATAATTTATTTAAATTATATCTTATACCAGTAGATCATATATTTTTATTTACATTATTATTATTTAATATAATATTTTTTTTATTTATATTTTTTTTTATATTATATTTTTTTGAAGTATATGAACTAGATAATTCAATACCATATTTAGTTTTTAAATTATAAGTAATACCTCATCCATTTTCTAAAGATTTTATAATATTATTTGTATTATTATTTGAGTTATTTTTTTTTTGATATTGTAATATAAATGTTGAATTTTTTAATAAAGGTGTATTTTTATTAAAATTTATTTTTTTTTTATATGTAATTAAATTATTATTTATATTATTAATAATATTATTTTTATTATTTGGAAATATATTTATATATGATAATGTATTATTTATATTTTCATAATTTTTTCCATAGCTTATTTTTCCTAAACAATTATCTTTTATACCTATATATAATAAATTTATATTAATATTATTATTTTTTTTATTTGTTTTATTATTTTTTTCTAAAATTGTTTTTATTTTTCCAAATGTAGTTATATTTTTATTTAATTTATTTTTTCCTTTAATTGATAAAATTAATGATTTATTTATTTTTTTATCAAAATATTTATTTGATAATGATCCGTTAATATTTAATAAAAAATTTTTATTTTTTAAAATTGTAATTGATTTAGATGTTTGTATAGTTAATAATGATATTATAATAAATATTAATGAATTTTTATTAATTATATTCATTTTTTTAAATTCCTTATATATTAATTATTATATATTTATTATATAAATATAATTAAATATTAACAATATTAATATTTTTTTTTTAAAAATTTATATAATTTGGATATCTTGGAAAAGGAATAACATCTTTTATATTTTTCATTTTAGTAATATACATTAATAATCTTTCTATTCCTAAACCAAAACCACTATGTGGAATAGTACCATATTTTCTTAAATCTCTATATCATCAATATTTTTTTTTATTTAATTTTTTTTTTTTTATATTAATATCTAATAATTTTATATTTTCTTCTCTTTCTGAACCACCTATTATTTCTCCTACATTTGGTAAAATTATATCCATACATGATACTGTTTTATTATTTTTGTTTAATTTCATATAAAATGGTTTTATATTTTTTGGATAGTTTGTAATAATTATAGGTAATTTAAAATATTTTTTTGTTAAATATTTTTCTATTTCTGAAGAAAAATCCATACCTCAAATTATATTTTCTTTAAATATTTTTTCTTTTTTTTTTATTATTTTAAATATTTCTTTATATTTTATTTGTATAAAATTTTTGTCTATTATATTTAATAAATATTTATTTTTTTTATTTTTTATATATTTAAATATAAATTCTAAATCATTATAATTTTTTTTTGTTATTTTTTTTACACAATATGATAATATATTTTTTGATATTTTTATTATTTTGTTTATTTTAGCTAATACTATTTCTATTTCTAACATTAAAAATTCTGCTAAATGTTTATTAGTATTTGAATTTTCTGCTCTAAATATTGGACCTATATTATATACTTTAGATAATGAACATGCATATGTTTCTAAATTTAATTGTCCTGATACAGTTAAATATGTTTTTTTATTAAAAAAATTTTTATTTTTTATTTCGAACATTTTACTATTACCTTCTGTATCTAAAGAAGTAATAATTGGTGTTGTTATTAAATAAAATTTTTTTTTTTGTAAATATTTATGAATATTATATATTAATGTATTTCTTATTCTAATTATTGATTCTATTAATGATGTTCTAGATCTTAAGTGTGAATTTTTTCTTAAATATTCTAATGAATGATATTTTGCACTTATAGGATATTTTTTTTGATTAGAAATTTTTCCTAAAATTTTTATTTTAGTTGCATATATTTCTTTTTTTTTATTTTTTTTATTAATTTTAATTTTTCCATTAATTTTTAATGTTCATCCTGTATTTATTTTAAAAATATTTTTGTAATTTTTAATATATTTTTTTTTTATAATTATTTGAATAGGATTAATACATGAACCATCTTTTATATCTATAAAAAATATATTTATTTTTGAATATCTTATAGTTTTTACTCATCCATATATTTTTATTATTTTATTTTTTTTTATTTTTTTTTTTTTATGTATTTTATTTATAGAAATATAATTCATATTTTTTCTCTTTTAAATTATATATTAATTATTTTATATTTTTTTAATCATATACATTTATTATTTTTTTTTTTAATATATTTTAAATATTTTATATGATTTTTAATATATTTTTTTTTTATTGTTTTTTTTTCGTTTTTATTTAAAATTATATTTTTATTATATTTTTTTTTTTTAGTTTTTATAATTATGTTTTTTTTTTTTATAAAATTAATTTTATTTTGTTTTCTTGTCATATTTAGATATACTATAGTTAATAATTTAGCATCTATTAATGCTCCATGTTTTTTTCTTTTTGATATATCTATATTATATCTTTTACATAATGCATTTAAATTATTTTTTTTTCCTGGAAATAATTTTCTTGCTATTAATAATGTATCTGTAATTTTACATATTTTTTTTATATTTTTAATTTTATGATTTATTAATTTTAATTCATATTCTATAAATTTAATATCAAAATTTGCATTATGTATTATTAATTCTTTATTTTTTATAAAATTTATAAGTTTTTGAGCAATATCATAAAATATTGGTTTATTTTTTAAAAAATTATTATTAATTCCATGTATTTTATATGCTTTATTATCTATTTTTTTTTTTGGATTTATATAAAAATGTATAAAATTATTAGTTATTTTTCTATTTATTAATTCTATTGCTCCTATTTCTATTATTTTGTGTCCAACATAATGATTTTCTATTAAATTAATTCCTGTTGTTTCTATATCTAATATAATTTGTTTATTCATTTGATTAATTTAGTTTATAATATTAATAATTTAAGTTAATTTTAAATATGTTAAAAATAAATATTTATACAGATGGTTCATGTATTAATAATCCTGGACCTGGTGGTTGTGCTTCTATTATTAAGTTTATTAAAAAAGAAATTATATTAAAAGCTGGTTATTATTATACTACTAATAATAGAATGGAATTAATGGCTTTTATATTATCTTTAAATTTTTTAATTAAAAATTTTTTTATAAATAATGATATTAATATATTTACTGATAGTTCTTATTTGTATAATGGAGTAAATTTATGAATTAATTCTTGAAAAAAAAATAATTGAAAAACATCTAATAATAAATTTATTAAAAATATAGATTTATGAAATTTAATATATAAAAATATAATTTTATTTAAAAATAAAATTAAATGAAATTTATTAAAATCTCATAATGGTAATTTTTATAATAATAAATGTGATAAAATTGCTTTTTTATCTGCTAAAAATCCAAAATTTATAGATAATTTTATATATTTTTCTTCTTAATTTTTTTTTATTTTTTAAATATTTTATTTTTATTTATTTTTTTAAAAAAAATATATTAATTAAATTTTATTTTTATATTTTATTAATTTAATATTATATTAAAATTAATTATTTTTTTTTAAAAAATAAAATTATTTATTTTTATATATGTAGTATTAAATATTATTTATTTTTTTAAAATTTTATTTTAAAATATTATAATTAAGTTTTTATAATTTTTAAATATAATATTGGGGTTTTATGACTATTAGAATAGGTATAAATGGTTTTGGTAGAATTGGTAGATTAGTATTTCGTAATTCTCAATTTAAAAAAAATATTAAAGTTGTAGCTATTAATGATTTAATTAAAATTGATTATATGGCTTATATGTTGAAATATGATTCAACACATGGTCAATTTAAAGATAATATTATTATTAAAAATAATAATTTATATGTTAATGATAATAAAATATATGTAACTTCTTTTAAAAAACCTAGTGATATTCCTTGAAATAAATTTAATGTTGATGTAGTTATTGAATCTACAGGTATTTTTTTAACTAAAGATTTATCTTATGGTCATATTTTAGCTGGAGCTAAATATGTTGTAATGACTGCTCCATCTAAAGATGATACTCCTATGTTTGTAATGGGTATTAATCATTATAGTTATAATGGTCAAAGTATTGTTTCTAATGCTTCTTGTACTACTAATTGTTTAGCTCCAATAGTTAAAGTTATACATGATAATTTTAATATTATTGAAGCTTTTATGACTACTATACATGCTGTTACTGCAACACAAAAAGTAGTAGATAGTTTTTCTTTAAAAGATTGGAGAGGTGGTAGAAGTGTTTTTGGAAATATTATTCCTTCTTCTACTGGTGCTGCTAATGCTATAGAACATATAATTCCTGATTTAAAAAATAAAATTACGGGTATGGCTTTTAGAGTACCAGTTTCTAATGTTTCAGTTATAGATTTAACTGTTAGATTAGATTCTGATGTTACTTATGATAAAATATGTTCTTCTATGTATGAAGCTTCTAAAAGTTATTTAAATGGTATTTTAGGTATTACATATGATGATGTTGTTTCAAGTGATTTTAATGGTGAAAAATTAGTTTCTATTTTTGATGCAAAATCTACTTTATTATTGAATAGTAGGTTTATTAAATTAGTTTCATGATATGATAATGAAACAGCTTATTCTGAAAAAGTATTAGATTTAGCATCTTATATATATTATTATAATTAGTTTATTATTTGTACTTATGAATTATTTAATTATATTTTATATATTAATAATTTATTTAATTAAATAATTCATTTGTATTATTTATTTATTTTCTATTATTTTTCTTCTTATTATTTTATATCTTCCTTTAATTTTTTTTTGATTTATTTTTTTTGATATAAATTTTATATATTTTTTTATTAATATTGTATTAAATCCAAATTTTCTTAATAAATAATTATTTATTAATTGTTCATTATTTTTTAATATTATTTTTTTTGTTATTTCATGTATTTTATATGCATTTTTTCTTTTTATTATTTTATATAATTTTTTATCTAATTTTAATAATTTTTTATATTTTTTATTTTTATTTTTTTTTGGTTGTCATTTTTTATTAAAATTAATTAATTTAAATTGTTTATAATATAATTGACTATTTATATTATTATGACCTAATATTTTATAGAAAAACATATCCTCATCATATTTTTTTCATTTTTTATCTTTTGTAAATCATTTTTCAAAACATATTCTACTATATATAGATCTTGTGTCTTTAAATGTTCTTTTTTCATTATTAAAAAAGGATTTTGATATTTTATTAAATGTATTTGATAAATAATTACTTATTTGATAATTTTTTGATAAATATTTATTTTTTTTTTTTTTTATATTATTTATTATTTTTTTTAATATTTTGTTGTTTCTTATTTTGTTAATTTTTTTTATAAATAGTTTTGGTTTACATAATAAATATATATTATATTTTTTTTTATTTTTTATTTTAGCTTGTCCTTTAAATTCTATTTTATAATTTTTATTTATTATTTTAAATTTACCTATTTTTATTATTTCTATCATTCTTCTTCCAGATACTGCTGATAATGCAAATGATAAATGTGCTATATTTTTAATATTATTAAGTTTAGTATTACTATTTAATATATTAAATATTTCTTGTATGTAATTTTTATAATTTATTAATATAATATTACTTTTTTTATTTTTTAGTTTTTCATATGACATTTTTTTTGAAATTAAAAGTTTTCTTTTATCTACTTTTAAATGAAATAATATTTCGTGATTTATTTTTATGTTTTTTATAATTTTTTTAATTTTTTTACCTTGTTGTATTTTATTAATTATATATTTATTTGATGTATATCATTTTTGATTAATAATATTGTTTAATTCTTTTTTTCATTCAGGAAATTTATTTATTGAATATTTTATTATTTTTAAATTATTTTTAGTAGAATATATTTTGATTTTATTAATTTGTTTTATTATATTATTTATAAGTTCTAATTTTTTTAATAATTTTTTAAATTCTATATTTATATTTTTTGTATTATTTATTTTATTTATATAATCTATTTCTTTTTTATAATATGAAAAATTTTTTTTTAGATATTTTATTTTTTTTTTAAAACTATGATGTTTTATATTTAAAAATTGTTTTCTTGATCTAGATATATATGTTATATAACTATTTATTGATAATTTTTTATCTTTTATTTTTTTTTTAAAATTTATTGCTTCTTTTTTATATAATTTATTTTTTTCTGTTTGTAATATATTTTTTGTTTCTATTTTTTTTATATTTTTATTTAATTTTTTAATTAATATATTTATATTTTCTTTCATAATTATATATTGTAACATATTTAATAAATATACATATGTATATTTATTAAATATGTTACAATATATAATTATG